>JAJEAQ010000235.1 GCA_022822685.1 Trichodesmium sp. jk18x7bins.61 | reverse complement strand
GCCCGCAATTCCTCCCTACCGTGTAGACGGGTAGGGAATCGGAGCGGGGAAGTGTTGATACGAGCATCACATGGAGTTATGGGTTGCTAAAGAGATTTGATAGTATAATCAATAATTGACCCGCCCGACTTACTTAAGAGACCACCCTTTGAGTATTAAAGTATTTGCTGCTAGGGTGTCTACTTGCTCCTTGAGAAGCACTTTGCTACCCAGGAATTATATAGTTAAGTAGGGAAGAAAGAGTCCAAACTTGTCTGCATGTCAGATCAGATAATTTTTTCGGTCTGCAAAGGGCGGATTGCTGCGTGGGTTCTCCTATAAGGAGATAAAGGTTGAGCAATCAACCAGAGATGCTGAGTCAGACCAAAACATATTCAGATGTAGTAGCATTGGCGGATGAGACACGAAGCCACCAAAATAGGCACAGTGTTTTGCTGTAGGATACTTACTCAAGCATCAAATAGCGCTAGTTAGTACAGATTTGTGTTAGCACTGTTAAAACTCAGTGTTTCTGTAGCACTTTTTTATTCTAATATGATTGATCAATCAGGGTAAAAAAGCAAAACAACAAGCAGTAATAGCCGTCAGTATCAGGAGAAAATGAAATGGCAGGAGAGATATCCTCTGTAGAAACAAACAATCAAGAAATACATGAAAATTTTCAAGATGTTCAAGCGGTTGAACAAAATGTAGAATTAGATTCATCTCAAACATTTGAGCAGAACACAGAAGTGTCTGAAGATAATGCCTCTGTAGGTACAAACCAGCAGCTCGTTGAGCCTACATCACAAGATATGGTTCTGTTGAAAGAGATGAATGAATCCTTACAAAGTCAGTTAGAAGCGACCAAAGCACAACGGGACGATCAAGAAGCTCAATGCAAAAGACTAGCAGCAGATTTTGATAACTTCCGTAAACGTACACAAAAAGAAAAGGAAGATTTGGATATACAAGTCAAGTGTGCAACAATAATTGAATTATTACCGGTAATTGACAATTTTGACCGTGCTCGCTCCCAGATCAAACCAGCAACTGATGGGGAAATGGCGATTCACAAAAGCTATCAGACTATCTATAAGCAAATGGTAGATTGTCTCAAACGGCTAGGAGTTTCTCCTATGCGGCCAGAAGGTCAAGAGTTTGATCCTAATCTACATGAGGCAGTGATGCGAGAAGCAACAGCAGAACATTCAGAAGGGACTATTATAGAAGAGTTAGTCCGGGGATATACCCTAGGTGATCGTGTTCTACGGCATGCTATGGTAAAGGTAGCAGCCACCTCAGAAACTACAGATTCTCAAGAAGAAGATCAAACCGATTCAAAAGATGAACAGATGACTTAAGACGAGAGGATGATCTCTATGATTCCTTTCCTAGTTAAGAATTAACATACTATCGAAGGTTCGCTGAGGTGACAACCAGGGATCATTTCCCTAGAATAAATGACCGCGAATCGTGGTTTCGGTTGAGGTGATGCCTTGCTCCTGTGTTGATTCCGATTCTAATTAAGTGCGCCTCCTGTTTGTCAACGGGAGTATGAGTCTGATTTATGGAGGTGTCTGAACCCAGGGCTGGCTTTCATCCCGACGTTCCCAATCAGGAGAACGCGGGACTTTCTGCCAGTTGGTTAAAAAATTTTTTAACGAGAAGAACACGGAAGCCCTATGGGAAAAGTTATTGGTATTGATTTAGGGACAACTAATAGTTGTGTGGCCGTTTTAGAAGGGGATAAGCCAGTTGTAATTTCCAACTCAGAAGGTGGGCGTACAACCCCAAGTATTGTAGGATTTGCTAAGGGAGATGAACGTTTAATCGGCAAATTAGCCAAGCGACAATCAGTAACGAATGCGGTAAATACTATTTTTAGTATTAAAAGATTTATTGGCAGAAGATGGGATGATACAGAAGAAGAACGCTCACGAGTTCCCTATACTTGCGTTAATGGAAAAGATAATACAGTAAATGTCCTGGTTAGAGGTAAGAATTATACACCTCAAGAAGTTTCAGCTATGATTCTGCAAAAACTCAAGCAGGATGCAGAAAAATATTTAGGTACCTCTGTTACTCAAGCTGTAATCACAGTACCAGCATACTTTACAGATGCACAAAGACAAGCAACTAAGGACGCAGGAACAATTTCTGGTCTAGAAGTGCTGCGAATTATTAATGAGCCTACTGCTGCTGCCTTATCCTATGGTTTAGATAAGCAAGACAAAGATCAAACTATTTTAGTATTTGACTTAGGTGGCGGAACTTTTGATGTTTCTATATTACAGTTAGGAGATGGAGTTTTTGAAGTGAAGGCCACTTCAGGTAATAACCATCTAGGAGGAGATGATTTTGACAATTGTATAGTCCGTTGGTTGGTAGATCAGTTCAGAGACCAGGAAGGTACGGATTTATTAACCGATAAGATGGCAATACAAAGACTACGAGAAGCAGCAGAAAAGGCAAAAATAGAACTATCTTCGACTCAGAGTACCAATATCAATTTGCCATTTATTGCTGCTAATGAAACAGGGCCTAAACATTTAGAGACTCAGCTAACTCGTGCTCAATTTGAAAAATTGGTGCAAGAACTCATTCAAAGCACAATCCAACCAGTGGAACAAGCCCTTAAGGATGCTGGGATGAAACCAGAACAGATAGATAAGATTATTTTGGTGGGAGGCTCTACAAGAATCCCAGGAGTTCAAGTCGCGATCAGTGATTATTTTAACCTTCAAGCCCCTGATACCTCTGTGAATCCAGATGAAGTTGTGGCTTTAGGAGCAGCAATTCAAGCTGGTATTTTAGGTGGCGAAGTTAAAGACCTTTTGCTATTAGATGTGATTCCTTTATCCTTGGGTTTAGAAACTCTGGGGGGAATATATACGAAGGTGATTGAGAGAAATACAACAATTCCTACCAGTCGCTCTCAAATGTATTCGACTGCTGTAGATGGACAAACTTCTGTGGAAATTCATGTCCTCCAAGGTGAGCGGGCAATGGTTAAAGATAATAAAAGTCTAGGTAAGTTTTTACTTAAAGGAATTCCTCCAGCTCCCAGAGGTGTACCTCAAATAGAAGTTAATTTTAATATTGATGCTAATGGAATTCTCAAAGTTAAGGCTTTAGACCAAGGAACAGGTAGAGAGCAAAGTATAGAAATTAATAATACAGGTGGTCTGAATGAAGCCGAAATTCAACGCATGCAAAAAGAAGCAGAAATCTATGCAGAACAAGACACTCAAGAAAAAGAATTAGCAGAGTTGAAAAATCAGGCAGATACTTTGTTATACAACTATGAAGCCACTATTAAAGAACATCGTGATTTTATTGATGAACAGTTAGCAACAGAAGTTCGACAAGGCTATGAGGAGTTGAAGCAAGTCTTGATTAATTCAGAAACTGAAAGTAATTATGACCAGCTAAATCAGCAAATTGAAGTTTTCAGGAAACAGCTTTTTAATTTAGGAGAAACTTTATATGACCAAGGTGGCAGTCAAAAGATAGCTTCAGAATCAAAAGCAACAACTTCTCAGGTGACTCCAGAGCCAAAAATCACAGATCCGGAGCCAGAACCAGATAAATTAAAGGGAGAAACTATAGAGGAAGGAGAAACCGATATATTGGAGAGTAATATCGGGGAAAGTAAGGCCACTTCAGGTCTGGTTCAGGAAACGACTGAAGAGCCTGAAGATGAATTGGGAAAAAATCCATTCCTTTAGAGATTGTGTATCAAAGAAATTCTTAGGGTGCATATCTCCTGATACTAGGAGGGCGATAGAACTCCCCTACCGCGCACGCCAAAAAAATTTTTTTAGAGGGCATTCTGGTAGATTCCTAGAAACGAAAAGTTTCCGAACTTTTTCTATATTCATAATGAATTCGGAAACTACTACAACTACTACAGAATTTGTACTACTTTTGTCTGGTAATTTCTGAACTAAAATAGCGTTGAACGTCCTATAAAATTAAAGACATATACAAAAATCTAGTTTGTTTCCCTCTAAATTTGTGGTAACATAATATAGCGTCAATGACTCCACCGTGTAAACGGATGGGACTTTTAACTCCCTTCGGGATAAGCAAGAGGGAAAAGGTAAGAGGCAACAGTACTGTGAGAAGAGAGTCCGTTGTCCCCCACTAGATTTGTGAAATTGGTGGTGTGCCCTTTGGCTTGTCGCCAACATGAAAGGTAAGGAAATCTTTGCAGAATTGGTGGCAGCGTGGACTACAAACTTGACACATCGGATTATCTCCATGATTCGTGTTTTTGGGCAGATATAGACGTCCGCAATTCCTCCCTACCGTGTAGACGGGTAGGGAATCTTTTGGGGGATGTTGATAAACTACTTCAGTTGCCTAGACAGTTTTCTGCTATCGCTGACATGAAAAGCTTTTGCGGAGCAGTCCGTCAGGGAAGCTACTCCGTCAGGAAGCCAGGGAATGCAAAGCGTGTAGGTATATCACTCAAAAGACTCAAAACTCTCACACCAGGGAAAAATATAAAATTCCAAAACTATATATTAACATTAATTATTAATTCTAGGCAAGCAGCTCTATGGCCAGCGATTATTACGAAATTCTAGGAGTTTCTCATAGTGCAGATAAGGAGGATCTGAAGCGTGCTTACCGCCGCTTGGCTCGTAAGTACCATCCAGATGTGAATAAAGAGCCAGGAGCAGAAGAACGCTTTAAAGAGATAAATCGTGCCTATGAAATTCTCTCAGACCCAGAAATGAAGGCTCGTTACGATCGCTTTGGAGAAGCGGGGGTCTCTGGAGCAGCATCATCAGGTTTCTCTAGTGATTTTACAGACAGTTTCGCTGATATCTTTGAGAGCTTTTTCAGTGGCTTCTCCGGCGGCATGGGAACTCAAGGACGTAGGCGTACAGGCCCAGTTAGAGGTGATGACCTACGTATAGACTTAAATCTGGAATTCCAGGAAGCAGTATTTGGTGGCGATAAAGAACTAACAATCAAACATTTAGAAACTTGTGAAACTTGCAACGGCTCAGGTGCTAAGTCAGGTACAAGACCGAAAACTTGTTCTACTTGTGGGGGAACAGGTCAAGTTCGTCGGGCAACTAGAACTCCTTTTGGTAGTTTCACTCAAGTGTCAGTTTGCCCCTCGTGCAACGGTAGTGGACAGGTAATAGAGGAAAAATGTACCACTTGTGGAGGTCGTGGCCAGAATGAGGTAACAAAAAAAATAAAAATTACTATCCCTGGAGGAGTGGATAATGGTACTCGGCTGCGGGTATCTAATGAAGGAGATGCAGGTAAGATGGGTGGGCCTCCAGGAGACTTGTATGTTTTCCTCTCTGTTAAAAATAATCCCGAGTTTCAAAGAGATGGAAATAATGTTCTCTCCCAAATTAAAATTAGCTATTTACAAGCAATTCTGGGCTGTCATCTAGAAGTTAACACAGTTGATGGGAAGTCAGAATTAACTATTCCCGCAGGTACTCAACCAAATACGGTTTTAACTCTGGAAGATAAAGGAGTACCTAAACTCGGTAATCCTGTAAGTCGTGGTGATCACCTGATTACAATTGAAATTGACATTCCTACCAAAATTACTTTGGAAGAACGAGAGCTACTAGAAAAATTGGCGAAGATCAAGGGTGAGCGCACAGGAAAAGGAGGTTTAGAAGGATTTATAGGGAATTTATTTCACCAAAAGTGATTGAGATTAGCTGACTCCAGGAAAGGCTCCAGGCTGAAGATTTTAGTATATTGGCAGGCCTCTCCTGGAGTTATATTATTGTGGTACTCTTTAGTCAAAGTTGTATGGACTAGAAAATATTAATTTATGGATTATCAACCCCAAATCGAACAGAAAAAAATATCAGATGCTCAGATGGATTTGCGAGGTACTCCCTGCCCAATTAATTTTGTCAAGACAAAACTGTATCTGGAAAAGATGATGCCTGGAGAAATTTTGGAGGTTTGGTTAGACCCTGGAGAACCAATAGAGCAAGTACCTGATAGCTTGATTATGGAAGGTTATCAAATAGAAGAAATAAATGATCGCTCTGAATACTTCGTATTGAAGGTGCGTTGCCCAGAAATAGTTGCATGAGTCTGACTGTAGCAGGAGGTAACTTATTATTAGAGACTGAGGGTAATTGGCTAGGAACAGTTGTAGCAGTTCAGGCAAATTTCTACCAAGTAAAAATAGATAGAAAGCATAATTCAGTAGAAAAGGCAAGGGAAAATTTCCCTAAATTTCTTCTGTGTACACGCAGATCGCGATTGAAGAAAATAGGCCAGAAAGTAATGGTGGGGGATCGCGTTGTGATAGAAGAGCCTGACTGGGCAGGGGGGCGAGGAGCTGTAGCTGAGGTTTTACCAAGAGAAACAGAACTGGATCGTCCTCCTGTAGCTAATGCAAATCAGGTAATGTTAGTCTTTGCTTTGGCAGAACCAGATTTAGATCTTGTTGCTTTGACCAGATTTTTAGTCAAGGCAGAGTCAACAGGTTTAGATGTCTGTTTGTGTTTGAATAAGTGTGACCTTGTGACGCCTATACAGATAGAAACATGGCACAATCAAATTTATGGGTGGGGTTATTCGCCATTTTTTATCAGTGTGAAAACAGAATTAGGGTTAGAGGTAGTCAAAGATGCTCCATATTCTTTGTGGGAAAAGCTGAAAAATAAAATTACTGTGATTTCAGGCCCCTCTGGTGTGGGCAAGTCAAGTTTAATTAACTATTTAGTTCCTGATATAAATCTACGGGTTGGTGCAGTATCTGGAAAACTTTCGCGAGGAAGACACACGACTCGTCATGTAGAATTGTTTGAACTGCCTACTGGAGGTTTATTGGCAGATACACCAGGTTTTAATCAGCCACAATTAGAGTGGGAACCTCTGGAGTTAGGGTATTTGTTTCCAGAGGCGCGAAAGCATTTAACTGAGGAGAGTTGTCAGTTTAGTGATTGTCTACATCGTGATGAACCTAATTGTGTAGTACGTGGTGATTGGGATAGGTATGAATATTATTTGATGCTGCTAGATGAGGCGATCGCACGTCAGGAAGCACTACAACAACAACCTGATGGTGAGTCAAGCTTGAAGGCCAAAATCAAGTCAGGTGGTAAACAAAAGTTAGAGCCTAAGTTAGCTAGTAAAAAGTATCGGCGTTATTCAAGAAGATTACAGCATCAGCAGTTACAAGACTTGTGTGAGGAATTAGATGAACTTTGATCTCATTTTTTGGTAGTCTTTTGAAGTCAACAGTCAAAAGTATTAATTGATTTATAGCAGTCGCCAGAGCAGTTAGTTAATAGAATAGAAGTAGTATTTTATAGATAGGGATTCGCGTTTCATGTGCGTAGCAAAGCTCGCCGGGAAGGAATCGCCTGATCATGGCCATAGTCTCTAGTTACGCTCTAGACAATTTTGATGGCTTACGAGATGCCATTGAGTATGTCTGGCGATTAGCGTCCTATTTCATGTAGCGTAGCTAAAACCGTCTTGGCGGTTGCTATATATAGCAGTTCTCATATTGGTAGTTGGGTTTACGTTACCTCAACCCTACCTACGCTCTAATTGTGTAGTACGTGGTGATTGGGATAGGTATGAATATTATTTGATGCTGCTAGATGAGGCGATCGCACGTCAGGAAGCACTACAACAACAACCTGATAGTGAGTCAAGCTTGAAAGCCAAAATCAAGTCAGGTGGTAAACAAAAGTTAGAGCCTAAGTTAGTTAGTAAAAAGTATCGGCGTTATTCAAGGAGATTACAGCATCAGCAGTTACAAGACTTGTGTGAGGAATTAGATGAACTTTGCTCTCATTTTTTGGCGTTGGTAAATCAAGAGATGAAACTTGAGCAGGCCATTCCCTGATGCTCGATCCAAATACTGACAGCGCTTTTCATACGGGTGAACCACATCGTCAAAACTGTAACCTTTGTCAGGACGTTCTATGGAAGCTCTCTACTGTGGTCTACTATAATGAAAACTGCTGTAAGCAGATTAGGTAAAGGGTATTACCCCCACAAGACAGTCATCTTTCAAATTACCAACCCCTATTTTTTGGTAGTCTTTTGAAGTCAAAAGTATTAATTGATTTATATAGCAG
>JAJEAQ010000201.1 GCA_022822685.1 Trichodesmium sp. jk18x7bins.61 | reverse complement strand
TTTTAGAGCATTGCAAATTCCTGAAAACCTTAATCCAATTACTCTGATACCAGGCTCTATTATTTCACTATTCGGTACTGTAGGAGGACCAGATAGCGACTCTTATTTATTGAATATTAATGAACCTCAAGTCTTAGAAGTTAATTTACTCAATATTTTTACCAGCGCTGATATTTCAATAAATAATGTTATAGGAAATCCTATTCCTGGTGGAGTAGGTAGTCAACCATCTTCTATTCCAGAGAATTTTAGACTTACTCTCAACCCTGGTATTTATGAAGTGCTAGTCTTTCAAAGATTTGATGATTTTTTTCTAGGAGGTACAAACTATCAACTTGATTTAGTCTCCATTAGTTCCGATAACCCGCCTCCTAATAATCCACCAAATCCGGGTAATCCTTCAAATCTTATTGATAACAGTAATAACAGCATCAACACAGCAACTCCTTTAGGTACTCTAGTTCCTGAATTACCTATAAGTAGCTTCGCTGCAATCAACAATTTTGACCATGAAGACTTCTATCGTGTCACGGTAGTTGATGCACCTATAACTTCAGGAATTTATTGGCAAAATTTGACAGGGAATCTAAATGTAGAAGTATTAGATCGCAATGGCTTTGTCTTTGCCCGTGGCGAAAATATAGGTACATTAAATGAGGCATTCCAAACTACTTTCTTTATCCCTGGTGAATATTTTGTCCTGGTTTTTCAGACTGCTCCTAATATTGCTAGCGATTATGAGTTATCCTTATTTCCTGCTAGTGCAAACATTAATCCTCAACCAGAGCCTAGCCCTCCACCCTCTCCTAATCCTCAACTAACTCCACCCCCCCTCACAGTTACAAATCATTAGTGTTAATGACATATTAGATGGAAATGATGAAGTTTTCAGAAGTCGTACTGGTGAGTTTAGGAGTAAACAGGATTATCTATTAACTACTAGAGAGAATACCACAGTAACAATCGATCTCATCAATAGAAATAATAATGATGGTTTTGATCCACTATTAGAAGTTCATCAACTACCCCCAAATACTCCGCTCCTTGAGGTAGATGATTTAGCAATACCAACTGCAGCTAGGGCGTTGCATATTTGCGGGATGAATTGTAGGCTTAGATGTATTTCCAAAGATTCATCCCTTGATTCAGCAACGCCGCAGCTAGCGATAATGGTGGTGAGGGTGTTAATGCTAGAATTGGACTTGGAGTACCTCCAGATGTAACAGTTATTCTTCCTGAGAGCAATACTCCGATAAATGTGCCTGCGCAGTTGTCTCTATCACCAGGGTTTAACTATCTGTTACGTGTCACTTATACAGATATAGGTCGTATTCCGATCGGGAGTTATGAGTTAGATATTGGTTTTTCTAATGGCTCTGTTAGTCTGACTCAGGTAGAATTAGGAGTTACTGTTATTGGACTCAATAGTAGTAAAGTTGATTCCTACCCTCTTAATCTTGAACAACCATTTGTAATAGAAACTTTTCCTCAAGAAGTAGAAGATGTTGGTATTTTAGCAAATGATCCAGTTTTGCTTTCTAGTGAACCAGATTCATTCTTCTCACTTCCTAATGAGGGAAGCTATTTCTAACAGGAGTTATATTATGTCTGGGCTTTTTGCATGAAGGTTGCGATTCCGGGACGGATCGCGCTTCACGAATCGCAAAATCACCCTAGCATGAGCATGAACTAGAATTCTACTTTGTAACTTTCAAGCTCATCCATTTTGAATCATGGGATTAAGAATGGCACATTGTATAAATAGCTCCACTGACTGATTGTCGAATTTTTCGCTTCGCGACATGAAACCTCTTTGCAACTTGCCCCCAAATATCACTTTGAGTCTAAACATGGTGGTTTCATGGTATCCACTCCCCTGTTTCCACTTTTTCCGTCCTACTTGACGAATCCGTATCAAATTCTCATTTCTAGGATGGGGTGTCGCTTTGCAGTTACCATGCTGCCAGATAACGGCATCTTTACGAGGCGGTATCGTCGCTTTTGTTCCTATGTTTCTGGCCTTCTGGTAGCACTGGCGCTGATCATAAGCACCATCACCTGAAACTTGGGCTATGTCACCTTCTACTCCATCCAGTAAGTCGCAAAATACTTCCGAGTCACTAACATCATTAGTTGTTACCGTTGCAGTCAGTATTTCCCCTGTTGCTTTCCTATGGAATGAGGGGCTAACATTTACCCCTAGATGCAGTTTACGCCATGTAGGACATGGATTCCACAAAGCCTTCTGTTTGCTATCCCGCTCAACTAAACAAAGCACTAAAGGTAACCATTGATTCAATAGCTACATCACTATAGACATTAGATGCCTCTTAATGTGCTGTTTTTTCTTGGTTAAGCCACTGCTCTATTACTTCTTGACTTAGCCAAAATCTGAGACTCCCTCTCTGCTTTAAGGCAGCATCGTATTCAGACCAGTTGCTGACCTGGTATTTGGACTTAGACTTGGACTTGGACTTGGACTTACTCAGATATAAATTGGTGCAGATTTTTTGTGCCACGGACTGTTATTTGTCGGGTAAGGTTGAGCCTGTCGCCGACATGAAACATATTTGGAACCTTGAGCAATGTAGTTCTTCCCTTGTTTGATTTGACGTTTTTGCCAGTATTCTTGGAGCGAGGGGTCGTCAGGGCTAGCTTGCCCTTTGACTTTTCGCCTGTCGCCGACATGTTGAGCCACCTCGCCACATGTTCAGGTCGCCGACAGGCTCAATACATGTCTGCTCATGGGTGTACTACTGATGTTGTAAAGTAGGAAAATTTT
>JAJEAQ010000598.1 GCA_022822685.1 Trichodesmium sp. jk18x7bins.61 | reverse complement strand
GGTAATCAAAAGAATGAAAACCTGTACCCAAGAACAAATGAGAAATCAACCCCCTCTGAGGAGGTTTGGCTAATTACTCCTCTGTAGTAATTAGTCAAGAAACCTTCAGCTGTCAGAGGCTCTGGCCATACCTCTAGAGTAGGGCGACTTGACGGCATCCCTTTCAGGGAGCTTTAGCTAAAAGCGTTTTTTAGCTAAAGCTACATCAGAAAGCTCCGACTCTTGGAGGCCATCAAGGAAAAAAATGGGTAAAAAATAGATACTTCAAACGATACAAAAGGAAAGACTGGACATTTTAGCTGAAGCTACATAAGAAAGCTCTGACTCTTGTCGGCCACCTGACCCGATAAAAATGGATGCTCTACGGACTTTAGGTGCAGAAGTGAGGCCAGTTCCTGCAGTTCCCTACAAAAACCCAAATAATTATGTGAAATTATCAGGTAAATTAGCATCAGAAATGGAAAATGCTATCTGGGCCAATCAATTTGATAATTTGGCAAATAGGCAGGCACATTACGAAACAACCGGACCAGAAATTTGGGAACAAACTGATAAAATTGATGCTTGGGTAGCTGCTACTGGTACTGGTGGAACTTTTGCTGGTGTGTCATTATTTTTAAAAGAACAGAATCCTCAAGTTAAAACTGTTGTAGCTGCTCCGATGGGAAGCGGTATTTATAGTTATGTGAAAACTGGAGAAATTTCGACTGCAGGAAATTCAATTACTGAGGGGATTGGTAATAGTCGAATTACGAAAAATATGGAAAATGTTACAATTGATGATGGGATTCAAGTTGATGATAGAGAAGCAGTGAGAGTGGTTGATCAACTGTTAAGAAAAGATGGTTTGTTTATGGGTGGTTCGGTGGGAATTAATGTTGGTGCAGCAGTGGCTTTGGCAAAAGAAATGGGTCCTGGTCATAGGATTGTGACTGTATTATGTGATAGTGGGGCTCGTTATCAATCTAAGTTATTTAATCGTGAGTGGTTGGCTTCTAAAGGTTTATTGCCGGATGAAGTATAATATGGAGAAATAATGGTGGAAAATAGTCAAGTTGATTGGCGTTTATTGGTATGTCAAAATCGGACTTGTCGTAAGCAAGGTGCAGCTAAAGTATTGGCTGCTTTTCAAACATTTGATGTTCCTAATATTGAAGTTGAGAAAAGTGGATGTTTAGGGCAATGTGGTAAGGAACCGATGGTGTTAGTTTTGCCGGAGGAAGTTTGGTATAGTCATGTTCATCCTGCTCAAGTTTCAGTAGTGGTTAAACAACATTTTTTTGAGGGATATAACTGTGAAAGGAATGCTTGATTATAAGTTTTATTGTGTGAATAAGAAATGTGAGAAATAGGATTAATGAAACAGCTTTTATGTGCGGTTGATAATTATATTCCTAGTCAAAATATTAGTGGGTTATATTTTGTCTGTCAGAAGTTTTAAAAATATTCGTTTGGGGGAGGCGATCGCTGCCCTGAACAATTTATAATCAAACAGCATAATTTAATCAAATAAGTCAATGACTAAACAATCTCAAGAATTTAACGAACAACAGGTCCTCTCTCATGGAAATAAAAATGAAAGTATTGAAGAAACCATAGAAAGGATTAAACGAAAAATTATTCAGGGTGGAGATAAACCCTACGTTACTGTGGCTAAACAATTGGAACTTCTAAATGAATTAGCAAGTTTTCCTTTAGGGCAGTTTTCATTACAAAGTGGTGGTTTAAATGGCTATTGGACAGATTATGTAATGGAACATCAGTATCAAGGAAGGTTAACTGGTATTGATGCACAAGGTCGTAGTTTAACAGAATTTGAAAAGTTTTTTTTGGATAAAATGCCTAGTGTCCTTGCCACACAACAAAGATATATCCATTTTGGTAGAATTCTTCAGAATTATGTGAAAGAGGGTATAGTTTTTGCTTCCTTGCCTTGTGGGGTAATGAGAGATTTGTTGAAGCTTAATTTTACAGGAGTAGAAAATTTTCGCTTAGTGGGAATTGATATTGATTCCCACAGCTTGGATCTGGCCAAAAAATTAGCTGTAGAATATGGGTGCTCTGAAAAAGTGGAATTCCATCAAGAAGATGCTTGGAATCTGCCTTTTCAAGATGAATTTACACTGTTGACTAGCAATGGTTTGAATATCTATGAACCTGATGATCAAAAAGTCATGGAGTTATATCGACAGTTTTTTAAAGTATTGATACCAGGGGGTATATTGATCACCAGCTTTATGACTCCATCCCCAGAAGTTGATCCCAATTCAGAATGGGATATGAGTCAGCTTAATCCAGATGATATATTGCTCTCAAAAATCTTATTTGATATATTAGATGTTAAATTTACGGCATTTAGGAGTTCCTCAACGACAAAATCACAATTACAAACTGTTGGTTTTGATGAAATTGAATTGATTTGGGATAATGGGAGACTGTTTCCAACAGTGGTAGCCCGTAAACCTAAATAGGATATGAGGAAGCTTTTGATCAGACTTCGATAGATGGAGCAGTAGTCGGGGCTAGAAGCTAGAAAAATCCTGACTGTTTGAGCTATGAGAGGTTTAAAGCCAGAAGATCTTTAAGTGTGGCTAAAATTGAGGTTTGAATCCCCAAACAATTGCCCCGACTCCCTTCTTCAATCAGATATATATCAGCGATCGCTAGTTGCTTAGGGATTTCCCATAAATAAATTATCCCAATTCTGGAATCAAGAGATTTTGGGATTTTTTTTGATTTGGAAGTCCCTCAAATCAATTTGAGTGGCCTGTATTTTGTTGTCAGAAGTTTTGAAAATATTGGTTTTGGGGGGGCGATCGCTTCCTGGTTCAAAAGTTGTTCAAAATCAGAAGTCGATATGTGTCTAGTAGAGTCCAATGGCCAAAACTTTTCAGCCTGGTTTGACTCTGGCGATTGCCGCTCCCCGTAACAAAAAGTATGATTTACTAAGAAGAAATATTTAACTATTCTCCTGTTTTATATCATGTCTTATAAATTAGCCTCAATAAAAGTAGGCCCTTGTAGAACGAAGAGAAACCTAACCTAAATTAAACTTATGTTGGGTTTCTCTGGGGATATCTTGCTACGTTACCTCAACCCAACCCACAAATAATATGGTCAATTAATGGGACTTGAGATTACGTACTACTTTTCATACTAAAAATTGAAGTATGCAGTATGAGATAGTAAAATTTAGAAGTGAGATAAGGAGATAAAATGTATGGCATACGATTACGATTTATTTGTCATAGGTGCAGGCTCAGGAGGGTTAGCATCTTCAAAAAGGGCAGCATCTTATGGGGCAAAAGTAGCGATCACAGAAAATGATTTAGTTGGTGGTACCTGCGTCATCAGAGGATGTGTACCCAAAAAATTACTGGTTTACGGTTCTAGATTTTCCCACTTGTATGAAGATGCAGTAGGTTATGGTTGGAGCGAAGTAGAGCCTAGCCTTAACTGGCAGAAGTTAATCGAGGCTGTTAATACAGAAGTTTTACGTTTAAATCAACTACACATCAGTTTCTTAGAAAAAGCAGGAGTAGAATTAATTGAGGGATATGCAAAATTCATCGACTCCCATACTGTAGAAGTCGGCGATCGCAAAATCACAGCAGACAAAATTTTAATCGCTGTTGGTGCTAAACCAGAAAAAATCAATATCCCAGGAATTGAACACAGCGTGACTTCCCGTGAAATGTTCCATCTCAAAGAACAACCAAAAAAAATGGCAGTTTGGGGAGGCGGTTATATAGGGGTAGAATTTGCTGGAATCTTAAATGGAGTTGGTACTCAAGTTACCCAAATTATTCGTAGAGAGCAAATTTTGCGAGGATTCGATCAAGACATTTGCAGTGAAATTCAAGCAGGAATGATTAAACATGGAATTGAAATCCGCACTAATACAACTGTAGAAAAAGTGGAGAAAGTGTCAGAAGGATTAAAACTTCACTTAAGTGGAGAAAACGCTGAACCCTTAATTGTCGATACATTCCTCTGTGCTACTGGGCGGAAACCAAACTTAGAGGGCTTGAATCTAGAAAATGCTGGAGTAGAAACCGTCAAAGGGGCGATCGCTGTTAGTGCTAACTGTCGAACTAATCAACCAAATATTTATGCTGTGGGAGACTGTATAGATAAGAAAAATTTAACTCCTGTAGCTATTGCACAAGGCCGCGCTTTCGCGGATACTGAATTTGGTAATATACCTAGGACAATTTCTCTAGAAAACATCGCTAGTGCAGTTTTTTCAAATCCTGAAGCCTCAACTGTAGGTTTAACAGAAGCAGAAGCACGAGAAAAATTTGGTGATTCTATCAAGTGTTATCGCGATAAATTCCGCCCCATGTTCCACAGTTTCACAGGTGCAGATGAGAAAGTGATGGTGAAAATGGTGGTTGAGAGTAATAAAGATCGTGTTTTAGGTGTACATATGGTGGGGAAAGATGCTGCTGAGATTATTCAGGGTATAGCGATCGCTGTAAATATGGGTGCGACTAAAGCCGATTTTGACCGTACTATTGGTATTCACCCCTCCACCGCAGAAGAGTTCGTAACACTAAAATAAATTTACCTTGGCCAGGATTACCTTAAAGCGTTATAACTTATAAGGATGGAAGAGGGAAGAAAGAGACTAATGCCTCCTGAGTCTCCTCTTTCTTCTGTCTTTGAGGGCAGCGAGTTAGAATGAATTAATTCCATGCCCCAACTTATACTATCAAGAGGTAAAATTTTATGTCCCTGGCTTTGATTTCTGCTGTCTTAGGATTGCTAGTTATGCCCTTAACTATTAATTCTGTTTTGGCAAATCCTAACTATAAAAAATTAGTCAAACTACACAAGTACAAAATTCACAATCAACTGAAGAAGATATATTTCAACAACTTAATCTGACACAGGAGCAAACTGATAAAATTATTGCAATTCGTAAGCAACATCAAGCAGAAATTATTCAAAGTTTGGAGGTTTTGCGTAGTGATCAGGATAAATTGAATCAAATGATTATCGGTACTGATACCGATAATCAATTACGGGAAAAACATAGTGAAGTTTTAAAACTCAGAACAGAGTTGGCAGAATTACAATTTAATCCTATTCTCAAAATACGAGAAGTGTTAAGTCCTGAACAATTAGAGCAGTGGTCTAAATTAATGCAACAACGGCAGGGATCTCTTAATAATTAATCAGCTAAATTGAAAAATGGATTTCAACCACTCCTAACTAAAGACCGCCAATTGGGAATTTAGTGCGGTAATCCAACCCAATACTTACGAAAAAATTCAGAAGAAAAGATTTAAAAATTATTGCTTTACTTAGAGCTATTTTCATTCTTTTTTTCCTGATGTTCGCTGAATTACTAATCAAAAAAATGTGGTTTGTAGTTGGGATACCGCCCCATAGTCCTAATTAGAGGGCGGCATCCTAACTACGAACTTTGTAATGACTGTTTTACAGCAGATAATATGACTAGACTTTTTTGATTTGCTCTGGGAAGAAATGCTGAATAATTATACTTATATTTATTTACATGGATTGGCCTCAAGCCCCTAGTCTAATAAAGCGGTATATTTGCGCGCTCGCTTTGCAAAAATTAATATTAACCTCAAAGTACTTGACTTAAATCAAGATGATTTTTTCTACCTCACTCTAACCAGACAAATCGATCAAGTAGAGTTAAAAATGACAAACAAATCTACACCAGTAATATTAATTGGTTCTAGCTTTGGTGGTTTAACATCTACTTTTTTAGCAGAAAGAAACCTGAATATTAAAGGAATAATTTTACTAGCTCCAGCCTTTAAATTTTTATTTCATTGGGAACAAAGTTTGGGAAAGGAAAATTGGCAAAAATGGCAACAAAGAGGGAATTATTGGATAGATCATTATGGCTCTCGAAGTTATTCGCTGTTGAGTTACGATTTTCTCATAGATTTGATGAAGTATGAAGAGAAAAGATTAGAACGTGTTTTACCAACATTAATCCTCCACGGTTTAAATGATCTTGTGATTCCGATTCAAGCCAGCCGAGAATTTGCTGCTAAACGGCCTTGGATTAAATTAATAGAGCTTGATAGTGACCATACTTTAGGAAATGTTATGGCAACAGTTGGGCAGGAAATTAGTCAATTTTTACAGCAAAATTTTAATTGTATAAATCATTAAGATCAGCTGATAAATACTGTCATGCTCAGAAAATATTAATTATCATAGTAGTATGAGGGTAAAAAATTCAGATATAAGCTTACGAATGAGGTAGAAACTATGAAAACTTTAGCTGTTGATATTGGTGGCAGTGGGATTAAAGTAATAGTCTTAAATGAAGTAGGAGAAGCTATCACAGAACGTAGTCGTACAGAAACACCAAATCCAGCAAAACCAGAACCAGTTTTAGCAGAGATTGTAGCTCTGGTAGAAAAACAAGGAGAATTTGACAGAATATCTGTAGGTTTTCCAGGTGTAGTTATGAGTGGCGTTATTAAAACAGCAGTAAATTTAGATTCTGACTGGGTAGGATTTGATTTAGCAACAGTACTTTCAGAAAGGTTGGGGAAACCTGTGCGAGTAGCTAATGATGCTGATATTCAGGGACTAGGGACAATAGAGGGCAAAGGGGTAGAGTTAGTAGTAACTTTGGGAACTGGTTTCGGCTCTGCATTGTTCATAGATGGCAAATTAGTCCCGAATTTAGAAATGGGTCATCATCCATTTCGCAAAGGTGAAACTTATGAGGAGCAGTTAGGGAGAGCTGCATTAGATGACATTGGTAAAGAGAAGTGGAATAAACGCTTAGAAAAGGCGATCGCCACTCTACAACATTTGTTTAATTGTGATTATATCTATCTAGGTGGTGGCAATACAAAAAAAATTACATTTGAATTACCAACAAATGTGAAAATAGTGCCAAATATGAATGGTTTATTAGGTGGTATCGCTTTGTGGAAAGATTATTGATACTGTTAGAGTCGAATGAGGTATCACTACCTCAAACTCTCCTTCAAAACCGGACATGAGAGTTCCCCCTCATCCGGCTCCTCCTAGCTAGTTTTTCTTGCGCCGTAACGCTTTGTAGATTCTTTTCTGAAACCGAAATGTCAC
>JAJEAQ010000406.1 GCA_022822685.1 Trichodesmium sp. jk18x7bins.61 | reverse complement strand
GCTTTTACATTTTTTCTATGTCGAAGCATATTATCAGGACTTGAGCGGAAAAAAAAAAAATTAAAATAGCGTAAAACCCTTACACAGTTGGCGTTTGAATCGAAATTAGCCTGTTTTTTGATGTATATAGGTTTGAGCTATTTTTAGCTTATTGAAGTATTTCCCTTATACCGAATTCAAAAAAGGTAGTTACAGTAATAATCTCTCAATCCCAACCAGAAAAACCAAAAAATGTAGCAATATTTTCTGAAATTGGTATTACCATGGTTGGGTTTGAAGTCATTTTTACTCTCAAAAATTGCCAAGTCCCATGATCAGAAAAATTTCTATCTTGGTTATACCCTTGTTTAATTATTTATGCCCCCAAAAAAATAGGGTGTATATTGTACACCCTACAAAAACATATATATCAAAATCTTATTTTTTATGTTTAGCGTAATGTTTTGCCATTAACTGAGCAATTTCAGGATTATAAATCTGCAAATAATTCCAATAATTTTCAAACACAGACTCTACATAACCCTTAGTTTCTGGATAAGGAATTTTCTCCACAAAAGCATCAGCATCATTAAAACCAAACCGCTTTAACCAACTACTCACTGCATTTGGGCCAGCATTATAACTAGCCACAGCTAACATCGAGTTATTCTGATACTCTTTATGAGTGAAATCCAAATAATAAGTACCCAGATTAACATTATCATTCACATTCTCTAAATCATAGCTAACAAGATTAATTTTATTCGCAGTTTCTTTTCCAGTCTGTGGCATAATCTGCATTAATCCCGTCGCACCAACTACCGATTTAATCTTAGGCATAAAACGAGATTCTTGACGAATCAAAGCAGTAACTAAAACAGTATTGAGTTGCCGTTGGTTAGACCATTTAACAATAGTATTCAAATAAGGAAAAGGATACAAAGTTTGCCAATAAATAGGCTTTTTCTTGAGAGCTTTATATTCTGCTATTTCCTCTGGTTTTTCCCTTTGACTCAAACTAGAAAGCATCCAAATACCATCTAAATTATCTCCGACACCAACCCTCAACACACCATCAGTATATTGTTGAACTACAGAAGGATTCATGCGGTCTTCAAATTCTACCTGCCACTGTTTCCAAGCATCCTTATCTTGGCCAATTTGATATAGTTCTCGTAATGCCTCAGAGCCGAAAGGCAGTGGATTTCGCCCTTTAGTCTGTACAACTTCTGGAGATAAAGCACGAACTGTAGTAAAATCCCCTACAGGCCAACCTAACATAACTGCCGCTCGCCAAGAATAGTAAGAGTGAGGGTAGCGTAAAATCGTATATTCAAAAGCCTTCCGAGCCTCCTCTGTCTGCCCCAGTTGCTGTGCCCACTTACCTACCCAAAAACCTGCTTGGGCAGCTAACTTACTATCGGGATTATTCTTAGTCAACTCTTGTGCCCACTTCCAAGCAGTTTGGAAGTTACCACCTGCGGCAGCTTTTTTAGCCAACTCCCATCGCAGTTGAGCAGCAGCATCAGAATTATTATAGTTGCTCAATAACTGCTGACGTAGTAGTGAAGCTGACTGAGCAGAGTCAAGTTTATCTAGCAACTTAGACTTATCTAACATAGCTTCGGGTGTGTTGCTGGGGAAATTAGCAATTAACCTGTCAAGATAGGGCAGTGCTTTTTTTTTATCTACCAGTCTCGATAGACGAATCAAACCCAAAGCTGTATATTCTCCCCCTTTAGGAAACTGATTAATTAAATTTTTGTAGGCTTGACGAGATTTTTTCGTTTTTCCCCCTAACCATAATCCCCTAGCGTAACGATATAAATTTTTTGGGGTTTTTGGGGCTTTCTTGTAAGCAAGGGCTCCTTTACCATAATCTTGCTTTTCCCAATATCCAAAAGCAATCATCTCCCAATCTTCAGGGCTTAACTGGGAAGGGTGCTTAGTTCTCAGTTGTTCTAATATATTGCTGTATTCTGGTACGTGAAAACCATACTTAGCAATCAGCAATAATAGCTGTAGCTGGTTGGGATTTGCCTTGAGTTTTTCTTGAGCAATTTTGACTGTAGCTGGGTGAGCGGGAAATTTAGCGATCGCTTGTTCCCAATATTCCAGCTTTTGTTTTCCCAAGACATACAAAGCTTCTGCCGCCACAACTGCTTCAGGATAGGTTGCTAATACTTCTTCCCAGGCTTGCTGTGCTTTTTCTGTATCTCCTATTAGTTCGTAAGCTTGTGCCTTTTTGACTAGAATGTGTGGGGCTAGCACTGCATATTCTGACTCTAAATCTTGAAGTTGAGCGATCGCTAACTCTGCTTCTCCTTGTTGAAGTAAATCGCTAGCTAGCATATAACGTGCCCGACGAGTATTTAGAGATTCTCCTTTATTTATTGCAACTTCCAATTTACTCCTGCGTTGCTGAGGAGGCAGTGACACGAAATTTGTTACATCTAAATCTGGGTTGAGTTTTTGATTGTGGATTGCGTTTTGGGAGATTCTTTTGTTGGTATTTATCAGCTCTGGTAGAAAAATTCCCAGTAACAGAGCGCCAGTGGAAACGCCAATCAGTATAGAAACTTTAGTTATCCGTTGCTTGAGCATCTACTTGCCGTCAGTTAAATTTCAATTGCTTTTAGGTACTAATTTTTTTCCTAGGGATGATTCAACCTAACCCCACCCAAATTTTCGGCGTTGCATATTTGCGGGATGAATTGTAGGCTTGGATGTATTTCCAAAGATTCATCCCTTGATTGAGCAACGCCAAATTTTTCATGGCTTAGACATTGGGTATGAATTGCAGGGAATTTTCATCTTATATCATGTCCGCTTATTGCGTATAAAAAACTTTGTTCGTAGTTGGGATGCACGCGCCATGATGAATATAAGTTAGTTAGGACAACTATAAAGCTTTATTTATTACTATTCAACCGAACATGATATTATATCATGTTCGGTAAAACACTTATAATACCTAGTTTTCCTAACCACGCTACAGCTTAAGAGAATGTTTATAAAAAAGATATGAAAGTTTTAATATCACCTGGTATAACAAACTGGAGGGAAGTCAAGCATTATCATGTAAGGTAAGGCCGCGATGAAAGCTAGCATGATTTATCGACTACATCCTGATTCTCAATATACGAACTATTCAAGGGCATACTCAGGCGATATACCTCAGCTACTAACCCTGGAAAATCAGGTCCGCTTCTTATAATATGAGCGATACTAACACATAGAGAGCACATCACCTCTGCCAAAACTGCAGCCAGTTATGTCCCAGTTGCAGAATCCTGTGGTGTCGCAATATTACACCTTCAGGAGTATGTCAAAAAGCTCGTATCATAGCTAAAGTCCACGCTGGTAAGGAATAGCTATAATTTCAATCCATTTTAGTGGACTTTAGCTATCAGTTCAGATTTTTATTTCTAAGTGAGTTGTAGGATAAATCCCTTTATGGTTAGTTATGTAATATAATAGTTAACCCAACTGTTAATACTCCTGTATAACACCCTTCATCCTTTTTAAATTTCCCAACTCTCTCAATATCTTTTTTTCTATTTACTTTATAAACAACTTCATCTAAAAATATTCGGTCGGCAAGGAAACTCGTCAGCTTCACCTACGGGATGAAAAACGATACAGCGACTGAAGTCGCCGTCCCCTCACAGGGAGGGGGTTAATCCCCCCGACTTCTATTGCTAGGGTAACTTTTGCCTCGCCAATGTTATCAGTCGGTACTATCGATGAAAGCAAGAACTTCACCCACGCTTGCGTGTTTAACTCTCCGGTTAAAGAGCAGTTATCTGGCAGAGCATCCCCTGGTAGGAACTTAAACCCTTGCTGATAACGTAGACATTTATTGTCTTAGGCTGGGATGGTATTTTGCTCCCCTTCTCGGAGCACAACAACGAGAGGGGGCTGACTTGCCCCATAGCTTGGCCTTACGGCAGGCGGAGCCGACAGCTAGGGGTTCCTGACACTAAAATGTCTAAGGGTTTTGGATTAGCAACCCCATAACCTTGACCATAATTTACATCTATAGCCTTAATTTGCTCTAGGATAGCACGATTACTAACAAACTCAGCGCTAGACCCATTACATGGCCAATACGGTTCATGCCTTCGACTATGGCATAGTCCACAGGAGCAGTGCTTAACACCATCAATTTTTAAGAAATCCACAGGTAAGCTTTTCAAGTAAACGAAGGAAGATACTCCACTGCCCAAATCATCTAGAGTCAAGTGACAACCTAAATCTTTAAGTTTTTTTTTGATTAACTTAGCTGCTTGAGACAGATTAGAGATCGCTACTGTCTCAGTAATTTCAAAACATATTTATCGAATTTTTCAAATTGTGCTTGTAAATAAGCAATAAACTGCTCATCATTAACTGTTGCGTCAGAAATGTTAATTGCGTAGATGGTATCTTCCAAACCTGTAGATATATTTGTGAATAATTCTTTAGTTTTTAGAGCTGAAAAGGATAGTCGTAATTGACCTTTTATTTTTGACAAATACCAAAAAAGCGTTCAATCACCCAACGCTCAATCATCGGCATTAAACTCTACCTTTCTGCGGCTGGCAGAAAAGCCATTGGCGGAATCAAAGTACTTGTTTCATCCTGCAAGTGTAATAGTATCTCATAATAAAATCGACTTACATGTGAATCTGATCATGCTACAACAGGTTGGTAATACAAACTGAAAAGGTTGTGTTCGCAAGCTTGATGAATTTTTGCCACCCAATGCAGAGTATTTTTTTTGCTGTTGTACATCTTGATCGTTACTTTTATAAACATGAAAACGATTCCGACCACGATTTTTAGCAATATAACAAGCAGCATCAGCAGCGCTCAGGAGCAAATTACTATCCTCTCCCAGAATATTTATACTTTCTTGGTTAATTGCTATCAAACCAATACTCATACCAATATTAAAAGTCTTATCCTCCCAGAAAAACCGGAATTCATGAATAGTATCAAGCATTTTTTGCATGACTTGTTGAGCATCGTCGATTGTGTATTGTTGTCATAGTCAGCCAAATTCATCACCACCAATGCGGGCTAGAATATCTGCTTTGCGGTATCCTGAACTTAATAAGATACTGACTAGGCGTAACAATTCATCTCCAGCTTGATTTGAACAAGTATCATTAACTATTTTGAATTGATCTAAATCTATATAAGCAAGGATATGTTCTTGATTATATTTTCCTACACCTACCAAAGAATTTTCTAATAATTTCAGGACTTACGTAAAGACGCTATATATAGCGTCTTGAAATTATGCTCTCTCTGTATTTACTTGCTAAGTGGGAGCGATGGGAGCATGCTCCCCATTGCTCCCACGTTTCATGTCGTGCAGCATTTGATGTGGCAAAGTGG
>JAJEAQ010000137.1 GCA_022822685.1 Trichodesmium sp. jk18x7bins.61 | reverse complement strand
GCTAAAACTGATTGTATTCTCCGTTACGTAGGGAGTTATCAGAATGATGGTACTTTACTACGACCACAACATATAATCTATATGCTAGAACAAGTTAGCCAACAAGAATTTGACTTACAGCATATTCACCGAAAAAAGTTATTTTTGAGGTGATAAACAAGATAAGTTTTGGTGATTTAAAGAAAGGAAGAATTAAGAAGAGCAATAGACTAGAAATGAAGATTTGTAAAAATTTAGGATTTGTTTTGCCGTAGATAATTGAAGCTAGGCTACATTAGTCTTTGTGTGATATAATCATACTAACGTGGCTGGGCTAAAAAGGTTTTAAATGTAATGCTGCCAGATAGTTTTGGTAGGTCAAAAAAAAGGTAATAGTCGATGTCAATGAGGAGCAAAATAACTAAGGTCAAACACAATTCAGAAATTATTCGGACTGACATTTGGAGCTTAAGTCCTGATGCACTTGTGCAAAAGTCAATATTGTTGAGGGTTGCAGAGTATGGAAAGTTTTTGTTGCCTTTTGTTATATTGGTTAATTCTCTATGGGTAAACCTAGAATCATTGACCACAACAGAGTAAGTTTTTCGAGTGGAGAAGATGATCCACTGGACGGCAAAAAACCAACCCAAGCATCATTACTATACAACCGCAGTTGTTAACAATCCCAGTTTTCGCAAATTTCCCGCTGATCTAAGACGAGCAGCCATTGCTGATGCTTTGGGTATTGTTAGTAGTTTTCAGACTAGATATAGAGATTGGCAGTCTGGTATCAGAAAGAAACGTAGTGCCCGCGGCCCATCTTTAACCGCAGTCTGTAAATCTTACCCAACCTTATACAAAGGTGGTCAGATTAAATATATAGATAACTACTTCAAAGTACAACTAAAACTCTGGGACGGTAAAGATTGGGTTGAGAGTGAACCAATTCCCATCAAATCTTGGGGTAAAAATCACCATTTAATTGAAAAAAATCAAATCCCATCTCCAGCATTAATAGGGAGCAGAAATAAATGTCAGCTATCTATGCAAGTTTTGATAGCTAAGGTTAAACAAAAATCATCAGAAATAGTATGTGCTGTAGATATGGGAATCAATAACTATGCTACAGCCTCAATCGTAGGAAAAGATGGTACTGTAAAGGCCAGGAAATTTATTAATCCAGCCAGAGACATAGACCGTTGAAACCGCCGACGTATGATGATTAAATCTAGCTCTAGGAAAACCAGAGCTAAAATAGGCAAGGACTATCAAAGAAGCTTTTCCAAAAAACTCTATCGTAAGTCAAACCACATCAACAAAGAAATATCTAGAAAGGTAGCAGGCTCAATAGTTGACTTTGTTAAAATACATGGTGTCGCAGTCATTGTGTTTGAGAACCTGTCTGGGTGGAAAGCTAAAGGTGGTAAAAAATGTACTGTCACTAGGCAAGGTTTTCATTTATGGTGTCATTGCCAAATTATCAGCCTTGTAGAAGATAGATGGGGAGAATTAAGCGGAAAAGTAGTCAAAGTAAATCCACGCTACACAAGTAAAGCCAGCTTATGATGGTTCAGGTGTAGTCTAGCGTTGTCAAATTAATTACACCCAAGCAACTTTTAGCAACGGTAAACGCTACAATGCTGACATGCACGGCCTCATACAATATAGGTGCTAGATATTGGTATGCTGTGATTGTGAGTGATACCAAATTTATTAGAGTTTTGTCCGCAGAAGTTTCCTCTCAAAAACCAAGAATCCCGGTTACGTTAGCTAGCCTCTGGAAATTAGCTAGTTAAATTCTACAAGGAATCCCCAACTATAATCTTTGATGCGCGTTGGGGAGGATTCAAGGCAAGATGTCATTATAGAATTTATCCAACAACTGAACAGAAGACCAGATTAGCACAACTATTCGGTTGCATAATAGTTGTTTGGAACTATAGTCTTGCTGATTGTAATAATTTTTTTTTACTGTGGCAGTAAGCAAAACCGAGACATTAATGCTGCAGTAAATTTCTTAGTCGCCGGGAGGCACTCGGAGACTTAAACAGGACGTGGAGGAATAGGGTAAGACTATCACAAAGGTAGCAGCATCCGATGAAATGTCTTTCATGTCGGCGATAGGCTCAACCCACCTAGAAGCTATTGCTTGGTAGGGAACCATAGGCCTGAAGGCCTTGGAGGATGTCAATTAATTTATAGCGCCACACTTTTGATCGAGCAGTTGAGGAAATTGAATGCCGAAGCAAATAATTATTGCCGAACAGTATAGAATTGCTGCTGTATTTTCTGAAGACCAAATACAAGAACTGGTGGTTGCTACCGGCAGCCATCAAGTTAGTGATATTTATTTAGGAATCGTAGAAAACGTATTACCTGGAATAGATGCAGCTTTTGTAAATATTGGAGATCCCGAACGCAATGGATTTATTCATGTCAGCGATTTGGGGCCATTAAGATTGAAACGTTCCTCCGGTGCAATTACAGAACTACTTACACCCCAACAAAAAGTCCTAGTACAAGTGATGAAAGAACCTACTGGTACAAAAGGACCTCGTTTAACAGGTAATGTAACTCTACCAGGTCGTTATTTAGTCCTAATGCCTTATGGACGGGGTGTAAATCTATCTCGACGTATTAGCTCCGAAAATGAACGAAATCGCCTGAGAGCCCTAGCCATTTTAATTAAGCCTTCTGGTATGGGGCTATTAGTTCGTACTGAAGCAGAAGGGATGGAAGAGGATGCAATTCTAGAAGATTTGGAAGTTTTACAGAAACAGTGGGAAACGATCCAAATGGAAGGTAACTCCAACAGAGCTCCGGCACTACTAAATCGTGACAGTGATTTTATTCAAAGAGTGCTACGAGACATGTACAGCACAGAAGTTAACCGGATTGTAGTGGACTATGCAGAGGGAGTGAAACGGGTAAAACAACACCTACTCAATTGGAGTGGGGGTAAAGCATTACAAGTGTTGGTCGACCATCATAGCGATCGCGTCCCGATCCTAGAATATTTCCGAGTTAATGCGGCCATTCGAGAAGCGATGAGGCCAAGAGTAGACTTGCCCTCTGGTGGTTACATCATTATCCAACCGACAGAAGCACTAACTGTTATAGATGTTAACTCCGGTTCTTTCACACGCTCCGCTACAGCTCGTGAAACCGTACTTTGGACAAATTGTGAAGCAGCCACAGAAATAGCCCGTCAACTACGCCTGCGTAACATTGCTGGAGTCATTATTGTTGACTTTATTGACATGGACTCACGGCGAGACCAATTCCAAGTTCTTGAGCATTTTAATAAAGTTCTCAGAGCTGACAAAGCTAGACCTCAGATTGCCCAATTATCAGAGTTGGGGTTAGTTGAGTTGACTCGTAAACGTCAAGGTCAAAATATATATGAACTGTTTAGTCGCCCTTGTCCAAGTTGTCATGGATTTGGACATTTAGTTCATTTACCAAGTGAATCAGAAACTCATGTTGAGGCTAATCTGCCTGTAGTTAATCGTTCCCCAGAGCTTGAAGAAGTTGCGAGGCCTATACCTGTTACCCCTCCAACTTTAATTGCACCAGCCCAACCTTCTGCTTGGGAGACGACACAGGGATATCAGGAAGTAGAGTTGGCAAATAATAGCAATAGCTCAGATTTAGAATTGTTGAATCATCCTAGTTATCAGGAGTCTACTCGTCGCCGTCGTCGCCGTCGGGTAGGAGTAGGTGAAAATATGGAGGATGGATCTTTAGAATTACAAGAAAGAGAAATAGGGCCAGAGATTGAGTACCCTATACTTTCAGAAGGATATCCACTGACATCTCCTAATCGACGTCCAATCAGAGAAATAGTTAGACCGACTACTGAACCTCCAGAAATCGTAACAGTAGAAATGACACCTGATGAGCAAGATGTATATGCTTTGATGGGTATTTCTCCGATCACACTTTTAGAAGATGGAAGGGTGAAAAATCCTAAATCAGCAATTATCTCTATCAAGGAACCAGGAGATGCTAACTTTAGGAGAATCAAGGCAGAAAAAGGGGATGTTGAAATTGAATCAGTAGTAGATGACGAAGATGAAGAGCAGGAATTAGATGAGTTTGATTCATCTTTATCTTTCGAGGACAATACTGATTTTGATAGTGATGAAGAAAATGGTCAGTATGAGGGAGAATTGAGTGATTCAGATGTTGAGCTGAATTCTGATAACAATGATTCTGATGATTTAAGGCCGATTCGTCGCCGTCGTCGCCGTTCGTCTGCACTGACAGAAGAATAAAATTTAACTGAAAAAATTTACAGCGCTTTTCATATGGGTGAACCACATCGTCAAAACTGAAACTCTGGTAAGGAAGCTCTATGGAACTCTCTACTGTGGTCTACTATAATGAAAACTGCTATAACTGAAAAATTTATCATGTCGGCATAAACTCCTGCTCAAATTTGGAATCCCTGGAAGGTTACTTTTTAGATTTGGTAGTGAGAAGAGTGCCAGCTATTTTCTATGGTAAGTTATCTGAGCTTGATTGATTCATCCTCTGGGTTAACTGCTGGTGTAGATGAAGTAGGGCGTGGAGCTTTATTTGGGCCTGTAGTGGCAGCAGCAGTAATTTTGCCAGAAGTGGTTTTGGATGATTTAGCTAGCATCGGGGTGAAAGATAGTAAAAAGTTGACAGAAAAACCTCGCCGTTACTTAGCTACTCAAATTCAAGCTGTAGCTTTAGATTGCAAAATTGGTATGGCTTCTGTACATGAGATTGACCGCTTGAATATTCTACGGGCTTCTTTATTGGCAATGAAGCGCTCTATTCTCAGGCTGACACCCAGGCCAGAATTTGTTTTGGTTGATGGGAATCAGGAAATTCGAGATTTATGTATACCTCAAAAGACCATTGTTCAGGGAGATAGTCAATGTTTGGCGATCGCTGCTGCTAGTATTGTGGCTAAGGTTTGGCGAGATAAATTAATTATCCGTCTGGCAAAAAAATATCCTGTTTATGACTTGACTAATAACAAAGGATATGGTACGCAAAAGCACAAACAAGCAATAGAAAATTACGGCTTGTCGCCTCAACACCGTCTCTCGTTTAGCCCTTGTCAGCCTTCCCTATTTCCTGTTTAGCTCTATAAGTTATGGAGAACGAAAGCGCGCGCACACCTACTCCCCCACCATTTTTGGGAATAAATTCAATTCCACCTTCTTCAAGAGCTTTCTGAATAGCTGTGAGATTATTTGGAACAGGTGTGCGAAATTCCCTATCAAAACGGGCAGTAGCCCGTTTTGATAACTCTTCTTGAGACCAACCTAGCATTGCTCGCGCTGCTCGGCATTGAGTAGGTATTATATTGCTGGGAAGCCAAGATAGCAAAACAACATATATATTATATTGTCACTTTTAAAATAGTTCTGAGTATCCTTAAAACGAGCAGTTATTTCTGTGGCAAGAGGAAACCAAGTCTTAATTTCAAATCCTGGAATAGGAGTTATTTTACCTGCAAAAATACTGTCTGGAAAACCATGCATGGTCTTGACGTTTCCATTCACCAAAGTTATGAAATTCATTTTGAGTGTTTAAAAATTCAGTGATGTTCAACTCAATTAAGTTTCCTAGCAGTGGAGAAAGTTTAGATATTACTTTTGAAAGATTCAGGGCAGCGTCTGGTGAAATTGGTTGGGAAATTGTTAACAAATCAAATTCATGCCCTGGTATTTTTTGTAACTTTTCTACTGCTATTTTAATAATTTCCCCTGTTTGCATTAGTTATGTTAGATTTCATGCTTCTAGTCAAAACTAATACCATTTTTATAAAATTTTCCTACAATTTATAGGTAAAGTAAACAAATATAATGCATTGAAATATAATGCTGAATCAGGTAAGGTTGAGCCTGGAGCCGACATGAATGAGGATTACTCCTCTCCCCTCCCCTTTGAACCGTGGGTGACAGTTTCCCATCACAGGGCTCAAGTCTTACTTCCAGCTCAACAATTCTGGGTTTTGAATGTACCTGTTTCGGCCATGTCGTCACTGATGTGACGACATGAATATGACACCCTCTGTGCATATGGCTCAGATTCTCCTTGTCTTCAGTTCCTCCTTCCTTCACAGGTATTATATGATGGGTTTCTATTTCCTCTTC
>JAJEAQ010000279.1 GCA_022822685.1 Trichodesmium sp. jk18x7bins.61 | reverse complement strand
AGTTTGTGTTTGTGTGTTGGTTGTTTGGTTGTTTGGGGTGGGTTTTATGTTGACTGTTAAGTACTTGATGTGTATCTGGGGCTGTGATTCTGAGGCGATTTGATTGGGAGGGGGCTTGTTTTTTGGCTGGGCGAGTTAAAGGCAATAGGCAAGAGGAACGGCCTCTTCTGGGGATTTTACCCACCAACTTTTATGTGGCGGGATGCCTTTGAGGAAACCACTAATTTCAAAAATAAGCCTGGGGGACTCAAACCAAATTATTGCCTGATTTTTGCCTATTGCCTATTGACTATTGCGAAGGCGGCAGGGAGTTGAATCTGAAAACCACAAACTTCCAATATTTGATATTAGTCAAACTGGACTATGGTATACACCTTTAAAATTTACAACTGAAATAATATAACTTCAACCTACCTTCAGCATTGAAGTATTTAACAAATTGCATGCTGAGTCTACTGGATGCCAAGCTAAACTATCAAAAGCAATTTTCTCAATTAAACTAGCTAACCGCAAAGCTTTAAGAGCCTGTTCTCCTCCAACTGAGGGTTGATTTCCTCCTCCAACGCAATTTACAAAATGCTCTAACTCAGCATGAAGAGGTTCAATATTGCTAGTATGTACTTTTTTAATTAAACCATCGTGACGATAAAGTACCTGACCATAATCAGTCACATAATTTGCTGTTGTTTGACGATGAATCAGAATTTCATTATTGAGAAAATCTGCTTCTGTCAAAGAATTTTTGCAGTGGGCGACAATAGAACGAAGTTTTTTATGTGTCACCTTACTGGCAGTTAGAGTAGTCACAATACCATTGTCAAAACCGAGAGTAGCTGTTACATAATCTAAATTTCCGGAACTAGAAGCACTACTTCCACTAGCAGTAAGTTTAACAACTGGTGAAGCAACTAATTCTAGTAACAGATCAATATCATGGATCATCAAGTCCAAAACTACAGATACATCGTTAGCCCGATGAGAATAAGGGCTCATCCGATGAGCTTCTAAAGCTAATAAATCTTCTGTTTTTAAAACCTTACTAAGTTCTTGAAAAGCAGGATTAAACCTTTCTATATGACCTACTTGTAAAATTCTGTTAGTTTCTGCAGCAGTATTAACCAAAAGTTCTGCTTCAGCAATACTGGCAGCAATGGGCTTTTCCATTAATACATGGACTCCTGCTTCTAAGCAGGTCATTCCTACAGCATAATGCTGAAGAGTTGGCACAGCTACACATACAGCATTAACATGAGGTAAAAGATCCCTATAGTCCTCAAAAAAACGAACTCTATACTTGCTGGCAGTGTCGAGTCCTCTTTCAATGTTGATATCTGATACACCAACTAACTCAGTATCTTTGAGTAAACTAAGGACACGAGCATGATGCTGCCCCATATTACCCACTCCAATAACTCCGACACGAAGAGGTTCCCGTTGACCATGTTTAGTAAAAACGCTTGAATATAATGTTGACATTCTATTTAGCACTCCTAGATACTCCTCCACCACACCTAATTAAACTAATAGGTTTGTTTTGTTTTGCCTCTGCAAATTTATCTTATATTTGCCAACTAGGGCTAGTATTATAGAATCCTATTTGAGTTTACAGTTTTCTAGGAATATAGATGGTGTAGCAGTTTCGAGGCTACATCACATCAGGTAAAAATCATATCTAGTAGATGGCTAAAATTATTTAGATGAAGACAATAGTAATCAAAATAGGCACTTCTAGCCTGACTAATTCTAAAACTGGAAATTTTGCCTTATCCACTATTGCTAGCTTGATTGAGGCTGTGACTCATCTACGTCAGCAGGGGTATCAAGTAATTTTGGTTTCTTCTGGAGCTATTGGTGTAGGTTGTGCTCGCTTAGGCCTCACTGAAAGACCTCGCAGTATTTCCATGAGGCAAGCAGTAGCAGCAGTAGCAGAAGGAGACTAATGCGAGTTTATGATGACCTCTTCACATCTTTACGGCAGACAACCGCCCAAATTTTACTCACTAGAAGTGGTTTAACACAGCGTAGTAGTTATGTCAATACCTACAACACATTTCAACAACTGTTGCGATTGGATGTCGTCCCAATAGTCAATGAAAATGATACTACTGCTGTAGAAGAGCTGAAATTTGGGGACAATGACACTCTCTCAGCTTTAGTTGCTGGCCTAGTAGAAGCTGATTGGTTATTTTTATTAACTGATGTTGACCGACTATACTCAGCCGAGCCCAAAAATCATCCTGATGCTTTACCTATTACCTTAGTAGAGGGAATAGAACAACTCCAGGAACTCAAAGTTCAAACTGGAGAATCTGTTAGTGGGTGGAGAACTGGTGGAATGATTACTAAAATTGAAGCTGCTAGAATTGCAACGGCTGCTGGAGTCAGAACTGTCATTACTGATGGTAAACGGCCTACTAATATAGATAAAATCCTTAAGGGAGAACCTATAGGTACTCAGTTTGCACCTCAATCACGCCCAGTAAACGCCCGCAAACATTGGATTGCTAATGTTTTAATTCCTGCGGGCAAGCTTTATCTAGATATGGGTGCACTCAAGGCAATTTCTGAGTTGGGCAAATCTCTATTAGCTGTTGGCATTACTCAAGTAGAGGGAGAGTTGAATTCATCAGATGCTGTACAGCTATGTAGCAGAGACGGCGAGGAAATAGCTAGAGGACTTGTGAACTATAGTAGTGCTGAATTGCAAAAAATTATGGGTTCTCACTCAGAAAATATATCTGAAATTTTGGGCTATGTAGGAGCTGAAACAGTAGTACATAGAGATAACCAGGCGATCAAAAATTAACTCATAATTTCTGGTTGAGCCATATCAGAGCCGACAACTATATGACTTGTACTAGATTTTAATCCTGGTGTTTTAATAGTTCCTAAATGCTGATCTGAGTGAGCAACTGCATCAGTAGCTTCTGGTAGTTCTGGAATCATTTTTGCTCCTGGATTTGGCGGCTGTTGAGACATCCAACTTAATCCACTCACTGCACCAGCCATTAAGGCTGCATAACCTACATATAAGTGAACAGGGTTGAGGGAAAATCCAAAGTTTTGATTAGACTTATACCAAGATGGCATCAAACCTTGGAGTGGATCAGAAATAGGTAATTCTGCTGCTAAAGCTGCTCCATCAAACCCTAAAGCGTTACCAATGCGGAAGATGAATCCCCGCAGATATACATCTTCTGGTAACTCCTCTATCTGACCTTTTTCCATTGCTTGTAAGTAATGAAGTGGCACAAAGGTTTGTTTATGAATTTGTTTAATAGATAAACAACGCATTTGTCGCGCTTTTCGTAGTTTTTCACCTAGTTGTTGTAGGTATGTATTTCTTTCTTGAATTAGCAAAGCTAATTGCTCTGCTTTTGTGAGCCTTTTCTTCCGTTTTTGTTGATTATTCTCTAGTTCAAACTCTTCTGTAGAATTTTGGTGATTTTCTAGGAGATGAATTTCGGTTTTTTCTGAATCGATATATACTGAGATTGATTCATTAGTAATTTCTGGATCTACAGAAGTAGTTAGATTTGTACTCATGTCTTTTTCAAACTGATTTGGATGATTTTGAATTAACTGCTCCTCATATATTTGCTGTTCGAGAAGGCTATTTTCCGGCTCTTCTGTATGATTCTTCTGAGAAGAGATTAAGTCTTTGGAAGATGCTTCTCGTTTTGGTAGTAATGTTCTAGTTAAGTTTTTTAAGTTAAGTTTGATTGCTTCCGCTCCTAATGCTTTAACTTGAGCTTCAGTTTTAGCTGCTGCTTCTTCTAGAGCAGTTTTTACATTAGTCAAAAGATGAGTATAAATTTGGCTAGTTTCAGTTTCAGTTTCCATGTTAGTTAGTAGCGATCGCCAACCATCTTGATCTATTTGTATAGGAATTTTCCCAGAAAAACTATAGCTAGATGCAGGTTTGAATTCCATAATTATGTTTTTAGTTTTATTTATACTTAGTCAGGAGTAATCTAAGTAACTTATTCTATGGCTGAGTGATGATTCCGGATGAAGAGCTATGAAGATGTAATTTTCGTGTTTTCTATAACTTTCTAAGTGCTTGAGTTGATTTTTTTATTGTAAATTTTGATAGTCAAGCATCTTTATTAACGACCCTTCGGGCGAGGCAAGAGGCAAGAAGCAAGAGGCAGGAGGCAAGAGGCAAGAGGCAAATTTTTGGGTAAGAGGAAAGCCTTTTTGCCTCGCCCAATTGGGTTGAAGTCCCCCACCAAATCAGAGATTTTGGTGGTCTTCGGTTAGAGGCTAACTGAATTCCCCTCTAACCGCCCTTTTGCATGCCTGCATGCAGGCATG
>JAJEAQ010000375.1 GCA_022822685.1 Trichodesmium sp. jk18x7bins.61 | reverse complement strand
TTAAAGACTGTTTGTCAAGTAAATATTAAGATAGCTAGAGTGTGTAATTCTGATGGGTTATGGCGGACAATTAACATTCTGATCAGCACAAGGAGATATTTCTGCCTCACCCATCCTACGCCAGAATTTAATCTGAGTTTTACAAACAATTTCTTATTCCTTCTGTAAAATACACTTCCCATCCAAAACCAATAAATCATCATTCTGAAAAACAGTACAAGTAGGCACAGTAGTTGCTAAAGCCGAGATATATCCTAATTTCAAAAAAGTCACCGCTTGCTGTGCAGATTCATATTGCATTAACCAACTATTATTCTCAACATATTCTGGAGTAAAAGCACCACGATGCACCATCCAAAATTCAATCCCATACTTTTGAATAAAATTTTTCACATCTGCTAAATCTGAACTGTATTGAGCAGTAATCAAATCTATAGTGCGTTGGCGGAATTGATTGTAATAGCCCACTTGATAAGGAATAGCATATTCTCTACCTAATAAAATAGAACGTTGAGCAAATGTTGGTAATAGATTTACCTCTTCTGATAAAGAAGCAATCAGAATATCTTCAGGTTGTTTTTGGAAAAATTTATATAAATCTGTAGCTCTACCTACTTTATATTTAACCAAAGGAAAACCTTTGACAAAAGCCGGATATAGTAATAGAGATGCCATAACTAAACTTGTTAAAGTTAAGGAGATCATAGTCTGATATTTCACAGAATTATTTTGTCTATTTTCTGCCCAATTAAACAAAGCATCTAAAATTAAAGTCAGAGCGATCGCCGTTGTTAAAGCAATAATTATTCGGAAACTTAACCCTGTATATCTACTCGGAAGATGCAGGTGAAAAAGTAAAGCATGAGCAATGAAAAACATTGCCAAAGATGACACTAATAAATGCACTAATAACCAAATTCCACTGGTAAGATTCTTGACTAAAGGAAAAGTAAAACGAAAAGGCAATAAAAACGGTAATAATAATCCGACACATTGAGTAGCTGGAGTAAATAAAGACTTGGGAAAAATCCCACTACGCTTACCAGTTAACCAAAAATCTTTCGGATGAACATGAAAAAATGTACTGCGCCCATTGGGGTAAAATTCTCTTAACTGCATTGCTGACTCACGGCTCCTAGTTGGGCCAAATTCTGAAGAAGTAAAGGCATAGGGTAATAAAACAAAAAATGCTGTACCTAAACCAACTTTACAAAATAGAAAATCTCGTTTTTCTGATGAGAATTGAAATCTACCATTTCTCCAGCAAATAAGTCTTAAAATTAGTATCCCAGAAGCAATAAAAACATAATGAGGATAAAATAATCCTACCAGGGTGATCGCTATCCCCATTCTGACTAATGAACCTCTGAGTAAGTAATACAAAAAAGCCAGAAAAAATGGATAAACAAATGCCCTAGGGGTAGCAGAAGCCACATCATCTTTCATCCAAATCGCTTGATTCATTACCAAAGCAGAAATAAACCCTGCCATAGGTACTGGTAAAATTTCTAAACAGATTCTAAAAATATAGTAAGTACAGATTAAACCCAAAATCAAAGGGATAATTTTGGCCAAGAGCAACGGATTAATTCCTATAGTTGCTGCACTTTTATAAAGCCAAGTATATCCGGCGGGAGCAACTGACTGAAAATAATCAGCAATTAAATCATTAGGGAATAAATCTGGATTAAAAAAACGCTGCATCCAAAAAATGTGTTGTCTGGCATCATCTTGTATACTTAGACTATTAGCAAAAGCTTTTTTGAGAGCCATCAAACCATAAATTACAGCGAAAGTCATGCTGAGACTAAACCAAAATATCACCCGTTGACGAGATTTTTGATCTATCGGAGCAGTTAAGAATTTATATAGACTGGAAATTAACATTATTAGTGTTTATGATATAATTGGTAAAAAAGGAATGGAGTTTTTTCTCTACAAAAAACCCTAATTTGTAGTGCTGCAGGCTCAGGTATTTACAACTTCTAGCTCTGAATGCAGACTAGAAAAGTTGTACAAAAACAATGTATAAATATGTCAGAGCCAACCTCTATAATTTACCTGCCACCTTTTGCGTCATGAATTTGTTCAAAGGGTTATGAATTTATTACCTTTTTTGTTCCTCAGAGATTGTTTGTCAAACTGAGATTAAATCCTTGCATAGGGTAGGCCCTGGGGTCCATATCTCCTCATATAAGACTTCGCCCTCGCGGGCGGGGTTTAAATAAAGAATTTTAGTTGTCCGCCACCGGCCACTAGAATTCAATATTTTAGTTATCTTAATATTTGCTTTCCAAGCACTCTCTCAGTTAATTTGTGCCATAAGTGAGCCGAAGTTGCTTGGGAAGGGTGATCAATCTACCTTATAACTCAAAGGTAAAGTTTTTTCACTTTATGGCAATCAAAATAGTTATTTATAATACTTCTAGTTATGGAACCACCAATCGTCAGAGTCAGGTTTTCTCAAAAGGCCAAAGAGCAGTTAACCAAACTGAAGCGTCATACTAAAATTGACCAGTGGAACATCCTTTGTCGTTGGGCATTTTGTTGCTCTTTGGCAGAATCGAGCATTCCTTCTCCAGTGCCAATTCCTACTGATAGTAATTTAGAATTAACATGGGGAATTCTTGGCGGTGAGTTTTCTGACATTTTATTATTAGCTCTTAAACAACGTTGCTATAATGATGGCATAAGTATAGACCAAGAAACTTTGGCCACTCAGCTGCGTCTACATTTACATCGGGGTATTGGCTATTTAGCTGGCAACCCAAATATCAAAAGGATAGAAGACTTAATTGCAACTGTAGTTTCCTCTAGTTAATTACCTTAGAGTTTAGACGGATAGGGTTTGTCAAGAGCAGTTGACGGTAGACAATTTATTGCACTACCGCTTTCTCAGTCTATCTTGATATACTCACTCCGTTGCCCTAACGCGACAACGTGAGATTCTTCTTGAGCCTGTCGCCGACAAGCTCAACCGATAGATGAGCGATCGCGGTATGAGCTGAGGTGATATTTAAACCCTGTGTGGACAGCAATCCTATCTTCTGAATTAGAAGTGCGCTCATTATAATCACGGGAGAGTTCTCTCTCACATTTCTCATGCATAATGCCATTCATGTCGGTTACAGGCTCAACATGTCGGCTCCCTGCTCAAAGATGTAATTTTGAGTTCTGGCCCTTTAGAATTCGCCAGGCCTTGGAATGTTCTCTATTTGATCATCTGTTTTGAAATTGAGAACACCTATGTTCAGACTTTCTAAAAAACTTTCAACCAATACAAGCAGAAATTCTTCTCAGTCGGCCATATCTCCACATCCTCTATAGACACAGATTCTATTTCATCATTCCCACAAATATACCACCCATCTACCACTGTGAGGAGTCTATCCCTGACTCCCTGGAGATGAGGAACAATTTATTTATAATTAGTACTCAACCGATTGGGGAAAGATTTACACAAAAACGAC
>JAJEAQ010000276.1 GCA_022822685.1 Trichodesmium sp. jk18x7bins.61 | reverse complement strand
AGATAAAACAACCTATACTCTAGTCAAATAGAATGTCATTCCCCCAGACAAAACAACTGCCAGATAACCACACAGGTAATAGAAACAGAAGTAATTTCCCCTCAGAGAAAAGTCATGATGACTAGAAAATAATCACATATCCCCAATAGAGAAGCACAGACATTACAAGAGATGAGCTGAGTCGTTTTTGTGTAAATCTTTCTCAAGTCGGTTTAGTAGTAATTATTGATCATGGTTACCTCAGGGGGGTTTGAAGGGATAGATACTTTACGGTGGTAGATGGGTGCCTATTGAATGAAATAGAGGATGTGGAGATATGGCTGACTGAGAGGAATTTATGTTTGTATTGAGCTTGGGTTGATTTATTGTGGTGTTAAGTGGGTGAGTTTAGCTTTGCTACATGAATATGGAAGTGGTCAGAATCCTGCGTTGTTTGGTTAGGGCGACGGAGTGAGTATGTCAACTTGCATAGCAGGAAATCCCACCCTTTCCTGAAACCTCGCCGATATCGGTGAGGTTTTGAGCGTTGGGATGACAGCCAGTGGAGCCTATTGTGACACCTGCATGGGTAGAAGTGTCCAAAGGCACTGCGCGGGTTCTCATGCCGACGCTCACGAGATGGGAGAGCGCGGGAACGAACGCCAGGAGAGTTAAAGTCAAGTAGGCGTATAAGCCCTGCTCTAATTATTGTTAAAGGAATTGTCGCTTGAATTCCATGGAACGATCGCTTTTCTTCCATTTATATCAAGTCTAGTAATTAGAGCTAGTTTGATTTATTTTCTCGTTGTTTGAATTTTTTCTGGATTTTTTTGATCAGAGATTTTGACTCTAATAGTAAACCAGTAGCTTCATCATCATTATTCTCATCTTGAGGACACAATTCTAGAGTCTCGGATTGATTTTTCTCAGTTTGACCTAGAATCATTTTATAAGCCTTTAATGCAATTTCTGATTGTGCCAATAGTAAATCATGTAAATCTATCAGTCTCAAACTGCCATTAGATAAAACAATAATAATAGGCTCATAAACATACTGTTTTGGTCTATTCAGAGCAGTGATTGCTGCAGCGTTAATTTGAAAATTTTCAGAAAGAACTATAGGAGGAGTACTGAGAAAACCTAACAATTCACTAACAGAACGTCTATAATAAAGTTTTTTATTTTCAGGTAATTTCATATATTCCAAGAACCGGACTTGAGAAATCATACCTAACATTTGTGTACTTTTAGTAATAATAACTCCTGGTAATTCTGGTTTGACTCTAAATTTTTCAGCTACTATTTGTCCTAAAGTACTGGTATCAACTTGAAAATCATAGGAAGGCAAGTGTCCCACAGTAGAATTAAGTTTAAGCTGACTTAGGTTGATCATTGAAACTAATGATAAATAAGCGGTATGAAAAATGTGTGATGAAAATATGTTAGTTTGGACTAATTTACGGTTGATTCAATAATCTAGCATCTAAATCAGTGCTGGATAATTGCACAAGCAATACTCTTTACTCTGCTCGGTAATAGTATTATGGCCATTTCCGACAAAATAACCAGGAAAATTCCTAGTTTTCCACCTGCAACACCAAACTTAACTTTGCCTTTGAATCAACTTGAGCTGCTCAGTCAACTATTGCAACAGACAGCTCAAAGTCCAAATATGGTAATGACAGAAGATATACTTACAACCACTCAACTCAATAATTTCCCTGGGTTAAAATTCACAGCTGTTATTTCAGAAGAGTTTAATGGACTTTTTTGGGGGACATTGGTCAAGGAGTTATCAGACAATCAGAGCCAGAAGAAAGAACAACAAAAAAATCATAATTTTCAATCTAACTTCTTTGCTCCTCCTTTTTCAAGAGAAAAGATTGAAAATTGAAAATTTGACGTAGGTTTAACTTTTGTGACCCAGAGGCAATTACACTTTTTGTAGACCAAATAGTTCATCAACTAGAGGTAGACAAAAATCAATCAGTAATTGTCTCTAAAATTAAATCTAAAATAAATAAGCTCAAAGTTAATAATCCTAAGCTCCAAAGTGAATTTACCTTAAAATTACTCAAACTATTAACCTCTGGTGAAAAGATAGAATCTATTATAGGGCTAACAAGTAATCAAACATCAAAAGTCATAAAACACAACATTGAGTCATCAAAATTAACATCCATCGATGATTCAAAAGTTAATAATCATAGTCAATATACTACTAATAAACAACTAGGAATAGAAGTTCAAAATCAGCAAAATAATCAAGTATCATTATCACATTCAGTGTTGAACAATCAACAATATCCATTAGTATGTAAACCTATTGAAAAAGCTTTAAACCAGCAAATAGAGCAAGAGAAACTCCTGAATCAAGTCACAACTCAAATTCGTCAAAGTTTAGAACTCCCATAAATTTTATTCACTGCTGTTGAACAGGCAATAAAATTTATGCAAGTTGATAGATTATTGATTTATCAATTCCATCATCCTTTATCATTAATATATAATATCACAGTAGTAAATCAAGCACAAGGATGGGTTCAGTATGAAGCTTTGGCATCCGATAGAATTTCTTCTGTATTAGGTTTGAGTGAAGCCGAAAACTACTTTTCACCTCCGAATAGCTAGCTATATAGTTAAATACAGTAAGAATTATATTCATGCCATAGACGATGTAGAAATAGCTTATTATGAACTTCCTTGCC
>JAJEAQ010000554.1 GCA_022822685.1 Trichodesmium sp. jk18x7bins.61 | reverse complement strand
ATACCGCGCTCAAAACCCCGCCCTTAAGGGTGGGGTTTTATCGGTTGAGCCTGTCGCCGACATGTTGAGCCACCTCGCCACATGTTCAAGTCGCCACGTTGAGCCTGGAGCCTCCCTGAAACATGTATTTCCTAAAACAGGGAGGCTCCAGGCTCAAAGAAGAATCCCGCGTTGTCGCGTCAGCACAACGTCGGGAGTATGTCAAAATTATGTTTTGCTCTCATTGCTGGCGCGGATGCTAGACAACCAGAAATTCCACCTGTTCCTTTGGAGCAGCCAACAGAGAAAAAACTATCTGATACCAGAATTGCTTGGACTTATGGATATGATTTTTTGCCTGTAAGTAAGGATACGCGCTCTTGCATCCAAACATTAGTTAAGTGTTTGATTGATAGTGGCTGTTATTTGGAAGAATCTCAACCAATTGATTCTGATTGGGAGGAGGCTTTATCAATTTATGGTGCTTGGTCTTTTCTAGAATTATTTGCCTCTACCTCTTCAGTGAAAGATATTTTTCGAGGGTTGAACATTGGTATGAAAGCTGAATTTTTGGCTCGAACTCAAACCAATTTTAGATCGGGAACTCCTCTAGCGAAAAAAAGCCATCTGGCCTTTCCCCCAAATTTAGCAAAATACAAAACTATTTTAACTGCACGCGATCGCCAAGTTGCACAAATGGATAGCTTGATCGAGCAATGGGATGCTTGGATTTGCCCTGTTTCTATAACTCCTGCATTCCCTCATTGTGATTTTGGTCAGCTAATCGTAGTTGATGGAGTAAAGTTTCCGTACCTTTTAGCTTGTGGGGGTTATACCATGCCTTTGAGTTTAACAGGCAACCCTGTAGTAGTAATTCCTATTGGACAAAGCAAAGCAGGATTACCAATTGGGGTACAACTTGTCGGAAAAAGGTGGAAAGATATGAAATTACTAGCGATCACAACTGAAATTACTAAAGTTATCGGTGAGCTTCCACACCCCCTTGGTTGCTAAAGGTTTGCTACGGCCATGATTTCAGCTGGGCAAATCTACAAAGTTTTAGCTGGTAATATCATGTCCGGTTGAATAGTGATAAATAAAGCTTTCTAGTTGTCTTAACTAACTTATATTCATCATGACGTCCCATCGCAACTACGAACAAAGTTTTTTTATACGCAATGAAGGGAATATGATATAAGACTGAAAAATAGCTGTATGTAAGGTGGGCAAAAAACTTAAATTTATGGTAGCTCCAAATAAGTTAATATTTGCCCTACTACTACTACTACTACTCACTATATACTGTAAGTATATTTTTTGAAATTGGCATAAGGTGGGCAAATCTTGAACAGAATCCCCCGCGCAGTCTCCATCTATACAGAATTATGGTATAAAGAAATCGGGTTTCAAACCTCTGCACAACTATATAATATTGTGGGTATTTTCTTTATGGTCATCAGTTTTGGACGAGAAATTTGTAGTAATCTCAACATAGCTGAATCCCACGAATGGTTAGTTACAAATGGCATTGGCGGTTATGCTTCTGGCACAGTTGCTAATCTCCTAACCCGTCGCTATCATGGATTACTCATAGCTGCTCTTAAACCGCCATTGGCTCGTACTCTACTGCTAACCAAACTAGATGAAACTGTTGAATGTAACGGTCAATATTACCCCCTCTACTGCAATCGTTGGGCTGATGGCACAGAGGAGCCTGAGGGTTATCGACAAATAGAAAAATTCTTCCTGGAAGGAAGAATACCAGTATGACAATTTGCTTTTGCTGATGCGGTATTGGAGAAGCGAATTTGGATGGAGAAAGGTGAAAATACAACCTATATTCATTATCACTTGCTCAGTGGTAGCCAACCTTTAAGTATAGCTATTAAAGTATTAATTAATCATCGCGATCATCATCATCATACCTACGCTAAAGAGTGGAATATCTACACTGATTACGCTAAACAAAGAGTATGTGTACGTGCTTTTCCTGAAGCTACTCCTCTAGATCTGCTGATCAATTTCCATACAGAGGTATCTACACCTGCGAACGATTGGTATTACGGTTTTAATTTAGCAGTAGAAAGATATCGAGGCCAAGAAGCGTTTGAAGACCACTTACACGTTGTTACGTTTCATGCCAAACTTGAAAAAAGGCAATCTATGACTATAGTTGCTAGCACTAAAGAAAATCCCACTACTAACGGTGAGCAAGCCTAGGCTTCTCGTCGTGCTTACGAACAGCAGATCATAGAAAAATTTGCCTCTACCCAAATATCTAAGTCAGAAGTCAAAAATCCTATCCTGAAATTCTGGAAATCTTTGACCGCAACGTCATCCCAGACACAATCAAAATCTTCTGCCAAACCTATTCCAGAGTGGATAAATCAGTTAGTATTAGCAGCTAACCAGTTCATTGTCGATCGCAAATCCCCCAAACATCCAGATGGTAAAACCATTATTGCAGGTTATCATTGGTTTGAAGACTGGGGCCGTGATACAATGATTAGCTTACCTGGTTTGACTATCTGTACAGGGCAATTTGATGTGGCGCGTTCAATTATGGTAACATTTGCTAAGTATGTCGATGCTGGAATGTTGCCAAATCGCTTTCCTGACAGTGGAGCGACACCAGATTATAACACTGTAGATGCTACACTGTGGTATTTTGAAGCGATTCGCACATCCCATGAAGCTACTGGAGATGATCAACTCTTAGCAGAATTGTTTCCTGTCTTAGCAGAAATCATTGACTCCTATCGCCGAGGCACCCGCTACAAAATTCAGTTAGATGTTGATGATGGTTTAATCTATGCTGGTGAAGTAGGTACCCAGATTACTTGGATGGATGCAAAAGTTGGTGATTGGGTAGTGACGCCACGCATTGGTAAATCCATTGAAATCAGTACCCTCTGGTACAATGCTTTGCAAATCATGGATAAGTTTACCCAAATGTTGGGAAAGAATAATCTCGATTATGAAAGATTGGCAAGGCTAATCAAGAAAAAGGGTTTTAATCGTTTCTGGAATCAAGATGGTGGTTATTGTTACGATGTACTTGATACACCTAATGGAAATGATGCTTCTTTACGACCTAATCAAATATTTGCGTTGTCATTACCTCTAATGGGCAAATATAGTTATCCACCTCTACTAACACCAGAGCGAGAAAAACAGGTGATGGCTGTATGTAAACAAAAGCTATTAACTCCTTATGGGTTACGCAGTTTAGCTATAGATCATCCCGATTACAAAGGTGTTTATGGTGACGATATTTATCAACGTGACGGTGCTTATCATCAGGGTACTGTTTGGGGTTGGTTAATTGGTCATTATGCTTTAGCGCATTTACGAGTTTATGGCGATCGGGCACAAGTTGAGGAGTTATTGAAACCGATGGCAGAGCATTTAATGACTCATGGTGTTGGTAGTATTAGCGAAATTTTTGACGGTAATGAGCCAATGACACCTCGTGGTTGTATTGCTCAAGCTTGGAGTGTGGCAGAAATTTTGCGGGCTTGATCTATGATAAGACCTCGCCCGCCCCGGCGGGGTTTAAATTCTGGTGGCTAATACCAATCATCAAAAAGAATGCTATGCTTGCTAGGGGCAAAAAATAAGCAGTAAAATCACCAAATCACCAAATAGCG
>JAJEAQ010000341.1 GCA_022822685.1 Trichodesmium sp. jk18x7bins.61 | reverse complement strand
GTTCATATTTTTTTTATACCCCTACCTTTATGATTGTACAACCAAATTAAGTTATTTTTTCCCAATTATTTAACCAATTATATATAGTATTTATACTGAATTTCAAGATTTTCATAATACTACTGATTTGATCACCTTGATAACTTAATTGAATACCTGAGTGATCTTTGAAATACTTGATTATATTTACTTTTTTGCTCGATTCTTTTTAACAGTTTTCTTGTTGCAGCCGCTAATCTAGTTACAAATCGCATTTTTTTGTTAACAAAACTTTTGTTACTTATTAAGCATTCGCTTCAGCGGTGCGGAGCAGTATCGCCTGATTAATCTGCTGTTTATTTCTTCTGATTTTTCTCAATTCTCAAATATAGCATTTCTCAAATTAATGAGATATACTTTGATTTGAATCTGACTCCCAACTCCCTACTCCCAATTCCCTACTCCCCAAAATCAGAAATCTTTGTACCTCACAAATATGATAACTGCTATATACAATTAATTTGGCCTACCTACTTAGCATATAACATAAATCAACCAGCTCAATGGGAAGAACAGATAAAATTCATTTGTGTTATACCAATTACTAAAAACTTTGATGTACGAGTATTTTTTATTTCCAAATACTATATACAGTTGCTAATTCCCGATATTCCGTGATTTGGTGATTTTACCACTTATTTTTTGCCCCTAGCAAGCATAGCATTCTTTTTGATAATTGGTATTAGAGGAGACTGTGCGCCCAAGCATTTATACAGGTGAGGACAGCAATCCCCCCGATGGGTTCTCCCAATGGTTGTAAATTTAGATGAGGATGAAAAATGATCCAACAACCTAAAACTCAGTATTCTCTGGCCTGGATTAGCAAAATTTCTGAAGTCCCCAAACCAGAGTGGGATGCTCTGGCCCAACCTTTAAAAACTCCTTTCCTAGAATGGGATTGGCTGCACAATATGGAAACTTCTGGTAGTGTTGGAGGTAGAAGTGGGTGGCTACCACAACATTTAACGGTATGGCGAGATAGACAATTGATAGCAGCAGCCCCACTATATCTCAAGGGCCATAGTCAAGGTGAGTTTGTCTTCGACCATCAATGGGCCGATATTGGGTATCGCTTAGGTATTGAATATTACCCGAAATTGTTGGGAATGTCTCCTTTTACTCCGGCTGAAGGGTATCGATTTTTAATTGCACCAGGGGAAGATGAAGATGAAGTGACGGCGCTGATGGTGAATGAGATTGATCATTTTTGCGATCGCCATAGTATCTCTGGGTGTCATTTTCTCTATGTTGAGCCAGAATGGCATCCAGTATTGAAGCGCCATGGTTTTACAAGTTGGCTACATCACAGTTATATTTGGCAAAATCAAGGTTATCAAACTTTTGACGACTACCTCAAAGCATTTAATGCCAACCAACGTCGGAATATTAAGCGGGAACGTAAAGCAATAGGAAAAGCTAGTTTGCAAGTTCGGACTCTCAGTGGAGATGAAATACCATTAGCTTTATTTTCTAATATATACAGTTTTTACGAGAGTACCTGCGATAAGTTTGGTTGGTGGGGTAGTAAATACCTGACGAAACGGTTTTTTGAACAATTACATCATGACTTCCGTCATCGAGTATTATTTGTAGCAGCTTATAGGGAACAGGATGACAGGTTGCCAGTGGGAATGTCTTTTTGTCTGACTAAGGGGGACAAGCTTTACGGGCGTTACTGGGGTAGTAGTTACGAAATAGATTATTTACATTTTGAGGCTTGTTATTATGCGCCAATAGAGTGGGCGATCGCTCACGGTATCAATACTTTTGACCCTGGCGCTGGTGGTCGTCACAAAAAACGTCGTGGTTTTCCTGCCACACCTAACTATAGTATGCACCGATTTTATCATCATCGTCTGTCAAAAATTTTCTTATCTTATATTGGCCAAGTGAATGAAATGGAACAGATAGAGATAGAGACAATTAATCAAGATTTACCTTTTAGCTGAGGAGTTGGAGTTACCCCACACTGAAAATTGAGCCTGTGGGATGGGGCGCCTAATGTGCAGGCTTTAGTGACGTACACAGCCCCTCATGAATCCCCGCGTTGAATGTAGTGACGCTCCTACACTGATAACGTAGCTCTGACCAAATGAGGCAAGCGAATAGGAGCCTGTAGGAGCATAACTGAGGGCAATTCCTAACAGCAATTGGTCAATGCGCCAGGAGAGTTAAATTTCCAGCCACATAAGTAGCCTTAACTGCTCTTTCGTCTCCGAGAATTGTTAGGGCAAATAATTCATCAACAATATTAATTACAGAATGAGATTTATTTCTCTCATTCCGCAACTTTAATAAAGGAGTTACTCTCGGATTTAGCACAACTAGATCTGCTTCCTTACCCGCATTAAAATTGCCAATTTTATCATCTAGATTTAGAGATTTTGCCCCCCCTAGAGTAGCCAAATAAAAAGCTTTTAAAGATGATAAATTTTGCCCCTGTAGTTGAGCAATTTTATACGCCTCATTGTCAGTTTTGAACATTGAAAAGCTAGTACCACCCCCCACATCTGTACCTAAACCAACTTGAACTTGGTTTTGTTCAGACTTAGCTCTATGTATCTGGAATAAACCACTGCCTAAAAATAGATTTGAAGTTGGGCAAAATGCAATATTAGAGTCAGCTTCTGAGAGCCTTTTAAATTCATAATCACTGAGATAAATACTGTGAGCAAAAATTGATTTATTAGTGACTAAGCCAAATTTATCATAAACATCTAAATAGTCTTTACTATTTGGAAAAAGTTGGGCAACCAGTTCAACTTCTTGTTGTTGTTCTGATAAATGTGTATGCAGATAAACATCTGGAAATTCTTGTTTGAGAACTCCTGCTAGATGTAGTTGTTCTGATGTGGAAGTAATAGCAAATCTTGGAGTAATTGCGTAAAGAAGTCTGCCTTGACCATGCCATTTTTGAATCAATTTTTTGCTATCTTCATAGCTAGTTTCTGGAGTATCCAGCAGATAGTCAGGCGCATTCCGATCCATCAGCATCTTACCTGCAATTATCCTCATATTTCTTTTTTTTGCTTCTTCAAATAAAGCATCTACTGACTGAGGATAAACTGTAGTTAAAACTAAAGCAGTTGTTGTGCCATTTTCTAGTAGTTGTTCCAGGAAAAATGATGCTATTTTTTTGGCATAACTTTTGTCTTTTAATTTGCCTTCGGTCGGGAAAGTATATTTGTTTAACCATTCTAAAAGCTGTTTACCATAGGAGCCAATTATTTCTGTTTGAGGATAATGAACATGAATATCTACAAATCCAGGTAAAATGAGCATGCCTGGGTAAGAAGTGACAGAGATTTCAGGATATTTAGGCTTTAATCTATCGTAGGTATCTAGTTCTTGGATTATGCCTGCGGAAACAATCATTAAACCATCATCGATATAACGGACAGTTTCTAATTCTGGGTAGAAAAACGGATCGGCAATAAAATCTAAAAAAGAACCTCTAATTGCTGATATTTTGATGTTGCTATTTGGAATCATTTTTAGCTATTTTAATTAGGCTACTTATCAAGAAAAAAGAAGTCATAACTCAGGATTCATAATAAATCTGGTTTGACACTTGAGCTTTTTAGAGAAGGTAAGACAGAAGGCAAAGGGCTATCAGGGCATTTGAAAAAAGTACATTTGTGTTCACCGGATTTAGTATTAGAATTAGAAAAATCTTGACTGTTTCTGTATTATCGGTTTAATACCCCAATGTCACCCGTGGTGTACCAAATTGCTTGGAGTTTGTAGGCGCGGAGTAATTAATATAAGGTATTCCGAGCCAATCTATAACTTCTTCCTTCTTCAAAGAAACTATTTTTTTTATTCAAGTTATCTATTATCATTAGCTGAGAAGCCGGCGTTGCCCCACAGGCTCAAATTGAGCCTGTGGGAAAAGGCCGATCAAGGCGGGGGAGGTTGAACTTTAGCTTCCTAGTACAGGTTAACAATAGTGGGATTCAAAATCGGTTTGTTGGGATTAGGTACAGTAGGAACAGGGACAGCACAAATTTTGCTATCCCCACAAGGTCGTCATCCTCTAATTCAGGAATTGGAGATATACCGAGTAGGAGTGCGTGATATTTCCAAAACTAGAGATGTTGACATATCTCTAGATATTTTAACCACAGATTTAGAAGCTATCGCTACTGACTCAAACAAAAATATTTTAGTAGAACTTATTGGCGGATTGGAGCTAGCAAGAACTCTAATTCTCAAAGCTATTGAACATGGTAAGCACATCGTCACGGCCAACAAAGTGGTAATCTCTCGCTATGGCCTAGAAATTTTTGCAGCGGCAAATGAAAAAGGTGTCTATGTCATGCTAGAAGCAGCAGTAGGAGGCGGCATCCCTGTTATTCAGCCCCTCAAAGGATCTCTGGGAGTCAACCGCATTCATTCTGTTATCGGTATCGTTAACGGCACAACCAACTACATTCTCGCCAGAATGCAGCAGGAGGGAGCCGACTTGGCTGATGTACTTGCTGATGCTCAAAGGTTAGGTTATGCTGAAGCATATCCCAGCGCAGATGTCGAAGGGTTAGATGCCAAAGATCAAATCGCAATTCTGGCTTCTCTTGCTTTTAGCGGTTTAATTAACTTAGAAGATATTCACTGCGGAGGTATTCGTCAGGTAACAGCAGCCGATATTGCTTACACTGACAAACTAGATTTTGTGATTAAATTATTAGCGATCGCTAAACGCGACTCCAACAATACCAACTCTACTATAGAGCAACTACAACTGAGAGTCCATCCTGCTCTCGTTCCCAAGAATCACCCGCTCGCTAGTATTAATGATGTATACAATGCTATCCTTGTAGAGGGTGATCCAATTAGACAAGTAATGTTCTTTGGTCCCGGCGCAGGTTCAGGCCCAACTGCTAGTGCAGTCGTTTCTGATATTATGAGTATTGTTGCCATCCTCAAAACGGAAACTGAACCTGTCCCTCATCCTTTGCCTAGTTACACCCATCAACACTATTGTGAAACAGCACCAATAACAGAACTTGTCACGAGATTTTACACTCGGTTTATGACTAAAGACATCCTGGTGTCATAGGTAAACTGGGTACTTGTTTCGGCAAGTATGATGTTAGCTTAGAGTCTGTAGTACAAGCAGGAGTACATGGTCAAATTGCAGAAATAGTTGTTGTCACCCATGATGTAAGGGAAGGCAACTTCCGGCAAGCATTAGAATAAATCCACTCATTAGATGTTATAGATGGTATTCCTAGTGTACTCAGAGTTCTGTAAAAAATCTTTGTTTGTAGTTGCGATGCAGCACCCAAATATAAGTTTTGCGTGGTTAGCGCAACTAGGTGTAACAGACAAACAAGGTGACTTTAGGTTAAACTAAGCCAGGAAAGTCACCTTTTCCAACTCTGATTCCAAACTGTGAGCAGCCTATTATACTTAGCTTTTAGCTAGCTTTTAGGCTAACGAGTCGCACTAGCCTTGCCTGGTTTACCCCAACTACAAGCTTTATTCCTGACTCATAATCTTAGGAACTTTGAAAAAGTCACCTTCTTGCTCTGGGGCACAAGAGAGAATTTCTTCTCGTTGAGGAAAAGCTTCTAAATTATCATTACGAGTAATATTACTAATCTCAATTGCTCTAGTAGTAGGAGCCACTTTTTCCGTGTCTAATTCACTCAACTGCTGGACATATTCCAGAATACTACTTAACTGAGTCGTAAATTTGTCCTCTTCTTCTGGTTCTAATTTTAGCCTAGCTAAATGTGCAACTTTAAGCACTTGTTCGCGATATATAGTCATAAGTAACTTTCCTTCTTTACTAATACTCTATAATCAACCAAATTTAAAAAAATACATCTTTAGTTGACCGCCCAGTAGTTTTCAACCAGTTTTGAGCTTCAATATAATTATTAGGAGCCAAACTTATAGCCTGTTTCCAATATTCTGCAGCTTTATCAAACCAACCATTCGCTTCTTCTGATTTGCCTGTTTCATTTGCTTTCTCTCCTCTGTAGTGACAAATAACAGCAATATTATTTAAAGCTTGAGGCATTCTCGGATTATTTTCTAGAGCTTGATGATAATATTCCAAAGCTTGATCATGCTCACCATTACTAGCATGAATTAAGCCAATATTGTAAAGAATATAACCCCGGTCATTAAGGTCATTTTCTAAAGTCAAAGCTTCATAATAGTTGTCTAATGCTTCAGCATATTCTCCATCAGCTTGTGCTGACATTCCATCACGATAATAGGCAAAAGCTTCTTTTGCTTGATTATTTGTGGGTAGCAGTTTCAAAATCAAATCTGCCATTACCGTAAATGACTTATCAATGAAGTTATCGTTACGTTGACTTCTAGGCATATTACAAATCTATACTTAATCTTTAGGTATATAGAATACAAAATACATTCCTTTGAGAATATGAGCAAGCAGCACCATTAAATACTCACAATCAAAATAGGCTCCTGTAGGTAGGGTTGAGGGAGAGCAACCCTAAATAGGTTGTGAACAACTGTAAGTAATAAGTAAATAGCTACTATTACTATACTAAGTTTTTGTTGGGTGGCGCTAAGGTTTCACCCTACCTACTAGCTACTTACAATAAAAATAGGCTCCTTCCTCTAGGTGGGGTTGAGGAACGTAGCTTGCTTCCGGTAGGGTAACCCAATATATATAGGGATCCTAAATAGTTACAGCTACTATTATTATACTATGCAAAGTTTTTGTGGTAGTGATCAGCAAACCGATCGCCCTGCTTCAAACATTAAATTTGAGGCGATTTAAGCATTCCCCAGAGTAGTAAAAACCAAGGTATTTTAAGATTGGGTATTAACCACGCATATTTTCTTAGTGCAGGCAAAGTAGAAGGAATCAAAAAAAACGAAGAGAACGTAAAGAGACAGGGCGATTACCATCCTTGTCTACAAGATGATATTTTTTCTGCAAGTTCAGCAACAATTCGCACCTTACCCGTATGACTCATAATATTTGCTTCGGTAGCAAGAGCCGCAATGACTCTATCTGTCAACAAAGGAGTTTCCCAATTGTAACCATTAGCAAAAGTTGCCTGAGTATTGCTTTGAGGCAATTGATTGGCAAAATTAGTCATATGCTCCGTTCCTACAATCCATGGCAAAATAGAGATAGAAGCAACATTATCTGGTTTTAACTCTACTGTCATATCTGCTGCCTAGCGATCGGTTGCTGCCTTGCCCGCACCATAAGCAGGATTAAATATATAAGACACACTGCCCCAGGAAGATATAGTAAAGATAATTCCCTTCGAGCGATTGATCATCATTCGAGCAGCAAAGACACTGGTAATATAGTGACTACGAAGACCGACATTATTAACCGCATCCCAAAGACTAGGTTCAGATTTCCAGAAGGGCTGACCATAGGCATCTCCAATGGCCTGTACTCCTGAGAAGACATTGTTAACTAACACATGGAGTTGTCCCTGTTGTTCATTTTGAATGCGCTTAAAGAGTAAACGTACTTGCTCATCATCGCTGTGGTATACTTGAATAGGGATACATTTACCACCAGTTTTTTCAACAGCTACTTGAGTTTCCTGGAGACTATCTGAAACTTCTGTGCTGACATCAGGTTTATAGAAACTACGACCAGTAATATACACAGTCGCACCAGCCTCACCCAAACCAATAGCAATGCCTTTACCTATACCCCGCGTTGCTCCTGTAACTAATGCTACTTTACCCTTAAGGCCATAATTGCTTGCTGTACTCTACTAAGTAAAATTTATACCAATTTGCTAAATGTTTGTCACAAATGAGCGCCTATAACTCTCCTCCAAAAAGGCAGGGTGATTGCGATGATTTTTCAAAAAAGATAGTTATAGTAGATAATGAGTAATAGGGTGGGCTGCCTATTGAGCGTTCTTGTCTCCGTTTTGCTATATGCCAACGCTGAACTACGATAAATTTAGCGTTTTTTGCCCGCCTTACATACATCTATTTATCAGTCTTACCACCTCAAACTTAATAGCAATCAACAATGAGGATTTATGTTAGTACAAGTTGGTAGATTTAATCGCCGCCAAAATGAAGCGATCGCCTAAATAATTTGGCGTTGCTGAATCAAGGGATGAATCTTTGGAAATACATCTAAGCCTATAATTCATCCCGCAAATATGCAACGCCATAATTTAGTTAGAGTCGACGCCCGATATTATTCGGGGCGCCTCTCCTTCAGAACCCCCTGTGAGACTTTCATCTCATCCGGCTCCTAGTTAGTCTGAGTTCTCACTCTGCTCATGTGTTCATAATGATGACAGAGGTTGTGGAGTGCCTCAAGGTTTCCCGGCTTCCAATTGTCATGGTGGCCATCCTTGTGGTGTAGTTCTACCTTATTTCCAGGCATGAACCGTAATCCACAAGCCTCACATGTATAGTCTTGTTTCTTCAAGACTTTCGCAG
>JAJEAQ010000395.1 GCA_022822685.1 Trichodesmium sp. jk18x7bins.61 | reverse complement strand
AATAACTGGAAGCCAGGGAACCTTGAGGCACTCCACAGCCATTGTCGTCATTATGAACACATGAGCAGAGTGAGAGCTCAGACTAACCAGGAGCCGGATGAGGTGAAAGTCTCACGTCCGGTTCTGAAGTAGAGGCGCCTCAAATAATATTGAGCGTCGACTATAACAGCACCAGCAAAATTTTCAATTTTGTGTGGTCTTGAATTAGCAGCATCTCAGCAATCCGCCACTAATTCCTCTCTTTTGCCTTTTGCCTTCTGTCCTCTGCCTTCTTCAACCCTCTTACTTCTTTCTGAGATTAAGAAACTGTTTGTAAAGTAAATATTAAGATAGCTAGAGTGTTGAATTCTGGTGGCCGGCTGCGTCAAACTAAAATTATTTATTTAAACCCCGCCCTTAAGGTAAACCCCCCCCGTTCGGGGGGGGTATTATGAGGAGATTTCGACCCCAGGGCCTACCCTACGCAAGAATTCAATCTCAGTTTGACAAACAGCCTCTAAAGGGAACGAATATCGAAATTTTTGACTGATTCAATCAGCGAGCGCACAGTTTCAGCTCCCTCAGAGGCTTCAAAAGTCAAAGGAAACTTACCTCTGGCCAACATTCTTAATCCCAATGGACCTAAACTAAATAATCCTTGAATATCTTGAAAATAGTTCGCCACGACTTGCAGGCCAAATTTTCTTTCATCAATCCAACCCCCATCCTTAACTAAATCAATTAATACTTTTCGGTGGCGAATCGAACGACTGGCTTGTTTGTCTTTGCGATCTAGAATTTCTTGTTTAATCTTACCTATTTGATTCATAGGTGCTACTTCCATTGGACAAACAGAATTACAATAATAACAACGAGTACAACCCCAAACTCCAAAAGTATCACGATTATATTCTTCTAGTCTTTTCTCAGTTTGATGGTCACGAGAATCAGCTACCATTCTGTAAGCTTTGGCCAAAGCATGTGGTCCAACAAAATCCGGATTAACTTCACGAGCATTACACTCAGAATAACAAGCTCCACAAAGAATACAATTACCAGTTTGATTTAGTTTATTTCGTTCAGTTGGAGTCTGTAAAAATTCTCTTTCTGGAATTTGTCGTGCTTTTGTACTTACGTAGGGTTCAACAGCTTCTAGATTTTGCCAAAAACTGCTCATATTTACTACTAAATCTTTAATTACTGGCATATTGCCCATAGGAGAAATATTTATTTCAGGGATAGATTCGGAAGTAGTATTAGCAGAATAGTTATTATTATTGTTAGCTATTTGTTGTAGTCTAGCTACTTCATTTCTAATATTTTCTTTGCAGGCCAAAGCTGAACGACCATTAATTCGCATTCCACAACTACCGCAGATAGTATTTCGGCAATTTTTACGGAAAGCTAAACTTCCATCTTGCTCCCACTTAATCCGATTGAGGCATTCTAAAATTGTATTACCTGGTTCAACTTCTATGGAATAGGTTTGAACTTTAGGAGCAGTGTTTTGATTCTGACGAACTATATTAAAGTTAACTTTCATAAGTAATGATTTAGGTATAAACTCGATTAATTTAGTCTTGATATTTTTTTCTAGCAATTAGAGTTAACTATCAGTTTTTCTCTTGTGTAATTGCCATCATCATCTGTGACTTGAAAACCCACATTAAAAAACCTTATACACATTGTCAATGGATGATTTTTTAACTTTAAGTAGGGGCTTCTTGAAATTTATAATAAAGCTTGAATAAAAGTCAAAATTACACAGATTTGACATCCTCTCCAGCCTGCCTAACGGCAGTAGGCGCCGATATTCCCAGATAAAATCAACCAGAATAATTCCCTCTAGAGGGGGGAGGCTTCAGACCAAATTTTTCGGTGAATTGCTAATATGATAAGTAGAAAGTTTGAACAGTCATCAGTTAACCTTTAACTATTTCCTGGTTGGGTTTAAGACTGCCACTATATTTTTCTTTCTTAGTGGTGTGCATTTTTATAACGCACACCTTTCCTACCGAATAGTACGCAAACGCAATTTCTCGTCGTGAAGTTTGATCTCAGCGGTAACTGTTTTTGCACTTCGCAAAAACAGTATCTGGTCAAATAATCAGGAGGCGGGTTTGAGTCTCCCACCATACCCTTGATAATTTAATAAATGTTAACTGTTTGACAGCTTATAGCTATAAAAATAGCTAGATCTAAAACTAACCTTGTTTAATCGGAAGTTCTAACCGTTTTTAATAAATTTCAATTACCCACACTGAAAGCAAAAGCATTAACTCGCTTCGCTCGAAGGCAGAAGTTATAGAACCCCTGCAGGTATCTTTTTCAAGTAAAATCAGCCTCTGAAGTAGCTAGTATATCAAGTAATTTCAGGCCTTGTAATGGCCTTGAATATCTATTTATTCTATACCCCCCCCGAACGGGGGGGGTTTACCTTAAGGGCGGGGTTTTGATCAAACCAAGAAACTGTGAGGCTGATGATTAGGTAAGGAGATCTCAAATGGGTTCTATAGAGCCACCTAGGCTCAACATTGATGATTTTCCAGTGGTTGAACTCCTAGCAAACCCTTTCCATCGTAAACGATGAGGCTTGTATCAGGAAGTCCGAAGGTATAAAGGAAAACTCTTCTGCCTTCAGTCAGTGTAAGTACATCACCAAATTATGGAAATATCTATATTATGAATGATGATCTTGTACCCCTACCACCAAAAGCGCCCCTAAGTCGCCGTGTAGCAGCATTTAGTATAGATGCTGCTGTAGTTTGGTTTCTGAGTGCCATAGTTAGTAACAACTGGTTCACGTTTGTTTTATTTTTTATGGTACTTTGGATAGCTATACGAGTTGTAATAGTCTATAAAAACCAAGGTCAGAGTTTAGGGCGCTGGGCTCTGGATATGAAAGTTTTAGACAATAGATATCAAAGAACTCCTGGTATCCTAGAACTATCAAAGCGAGAAGGAGTTTTAGCATTAACCGGGTCATTGGCCATGTTAGGCATTAGTAATCTGACATCGGGAAATGCTGCTATTTTATTATTAATAATGCCTTTATTTTTAGACTTTACAGTAGCTTTGGTAGATATTAAAAGATATCAACAAGCTTTCCATGACAGAATCGGCAAAACAATAGTAGTGGGAACGATGCGTGGTTACTCCCTAGATATTAAACTTAGGTGGCTGGTTGACGAAGCCAAGCGTTATGTGAGAAAATGATGATTTGTGTTTAAGATTAACGAGAACTTACTAAAGTTATGGCTAAAGGAGTCAGAATTATTGTCACACTGGAGTGTACAGAGTGTAGAACTAATTCCAACAAACGCTCACAAGGTGTTTCCAGATACACAACCACTAAAAACCGTAGAAATACAACATCAAGATTAGAATTAAATAAATTCTGTACTCATTGCAATGAACATACAACTCATAAAGAAATTAAGTGAAATTTCTATGAGTATTTAAAACAACAGACCAAGACTCTGTGATGGTTGTGTGGAATGTTGCTTTTGAGCAGCTGGGGCTCAGAACTAGCCTCGTTAGTCGTCGATGCAGTAGCTCTACCTAAGTATAGGAGTGGGTGGGAGCAAGTGGGGCAGATGAAGCGATAAAAATTGGCCGTAAGGGGAGTGGTGACGATCAAACCCCACCCGTCTAAACGGTGCGGTAGTTAATTAACTAACTAAAACCTCAAGTGGAAATAACTAATACATAATTGAAAATGAATTACTTTCGGCAAAGAATATCACCAATTAAACCAGGAGAACCAATCGACTACAAAGATGTCGAATTACTAAAGAAATATATCACAGAAAGAGGTAAGATCCTAGCAAGGAGAATTACTGGTTTAACATCCAAACAGCAAAGAGATTTAACAAAAAGCATAAAAAGAGCTAGATTGCTGGCTTTATTGCCTTACGTTAATAGAGAAGGCTGAATATAGGGCGTTTGAGATTTGAGATTTTGGGAAAATCGGGAAAATGAAAATTGAGAAACGCCCAAAGTCAAAAGAATCTCAAACAATACTAGAAAAAAGCCACAACCCAAACACAGTCAAATAGAATTTATAGGGATTTTAAATAAAAAAGGGAAAGTGGAGAAGGGAAAATTAATTGAATTTAGACTGCACGGAGAACGACGACTAGCCGTAGCAGAACGTCCTGACGGAAAAAAAAATTGGGTCGTGGTGGAAGCTAATGGTCAATCTCACAGCATCCCTCTAAAACAAATAAGTTATGAAGTGCCAGGAGAAAGTTACCAATCATCACAAATTCCTAAATTTATTCAGGAAGTAGAAACATTTCTAGACCCTTCAAGTAGAGAATTAGCTTGGGAACTGTTGGTAGAAGAAGAGGAGACAGTTAATTCAGAAGAAATGGCATTATTGCTATTTTCAGAACAAAACCCAGCCCAATGTTATGCAGCTTACATATTATTATCGGATGATAAACTCTACTTTAAGCAAAAAGGCGATCGCTACGAACCCCGCCCGGTAGCTCAAGTAGCAGAAATTAAACATCAAAAAGAAGTCCAGCAGCAACGACAACAAGAATTAGAGAATTTTTTACTTCGGGTACGTAAGCGACTAAAAGGAGAAGAGGTTGAGTGGCAAACCAGCGATTATCAACGCCTAGATGTCATAGAAAGATTTGCTACTTATGGAGAAGAAACTTCCCATCGTGCCCAAGCAATGGAGACTTTGACTACCTTTGAATTACCCGAAACTCAAGAAGCAGCGTTTAAACTATTAGTAGATCTGGGTATATGGAGTGAACATGAAAATCTATTTTTACGACGTAGCCAGATTCCAAAACATTTCTCTACCAAGGTATTAGAAGTGGCCAAAAGCTGCCTGCAATCTCTTCCACCAGATCCAGATACAAACCGTTTGGACCTAACCCATCTAAAAGTCTATACTATCGACGATGAAAGTACTAGAGAAATAGATGATGGCCTCAGTATTGAATATTTAGAAGATGACCAACAGCGGATCTGGGTACATATTGCTGATCCGACTCGCTTACTTACTCCTGGTGATGAGTTGGATTTAGAGGCAAGGCGAAGAACTACTACTTTATATTTGCCTACTGGTATGGTTCCTATGTTTCCCTCAGAATTGGCAACAGGGGCAATGAGTCTAATTCAAGGGCAAGTTTGCAGTGCTTTAAGTTTTGGGATTATTTTAGATGAAACTGGGGCAGTTATAGACTATAAAATTCATGCTAGCTTAATCAAGCCTACTTACCGCCTCACTTATGATGATGTGGATGAAATGCTCCACATGAGGATTACAGCAGAGCCAGAAATATATGCTCTAAACCGCTGGGCGAAACAAAGATTTCAGTGGCGACAGTCTCAAGGTTCGATTAGCATCTATATGCCAGAGTCGGTGATTAAGGTTGATGGAGAGGAAATAACAATAGAGGTTTTGGATGATTCACAATCAAGACAACTGGTGGCAGAGATGATGATTCTGGCAGGGGAAGTAGGGGCGAAATATGGTCAAGAAAATAATCTGCCTTTACCCTATCGCAGTCAACCTCAACCGGAACTTCCTCCAGAGGCAGAATTATTGTTGTTGCCGGCCGGGCCAGTTCGTGCGTCGGCTATGCGTCGGTGTATGCCTAAAAGTGAAATAGGAACTATACCTGCTCGTCACGCAAGTTTGGCTTTAGAAACTTATGTGCAGGTTACTTCTCCGATTCGGCGTTATAGCGATTTATTAGCCCACTTCCAAATTAAAGCTCATTTACGAGGAGAGTCGTTACCCTTTAGTACGGAAGATATGCAAGCGATGGTAATGAGTTTAGTGCCTGCTGTTAAGGAGGCTTCTAGTGTGGAAAGGTTTACTAACCGTTATTGGGGATTGGAATATTTACGGCGTCATTCTGATGAAGTGTGGCAAGCTTTGATGATTAGGTGGTTGAAGGAAGAAATTAATTTAGGTTTGGTGTTGTTGGAGGAGTTGGGTTTAGAGTTGGCGATGCGGTTTGGTAGGGCAATTAAAGTGGGCGATCGCCTGGAAGTAAAAGTGGCTTATGCTGATCCCCGTAGAGATGAAATTCAATTTCAAGAAATAATTACAACCGTAGCAGAGCCAGCGACAAATTAATCTTATTAGCTTTACCCGCAGCAATTTGGATAGAAGATGCGGTTCCTGGTTCGACTTTCCTGATTACTGCCGTTCCCTTACCCGCTACTTCGACGGTAGGCGTGGCATCCACCTTATTGGTTTTCGGATTGTCTGCGATCGCGGGAGAACTCTTTAACCCTTTACCCTCTTCCCCTTTTACCCTTTATCCAGGCGTTGCACAGTAGTGAATGATCAAGAAAACTTAGGTAGTTGCCTATGCTTTAAATAATAGATAAGCAAGCGCACTCTGCTGTACAACATATCAATGGACTTGGAATAACACAAGGTAATATATTCCAAATTGTTCCAGCAGCATATCTCAAGTATCCTTAACTTTTACAATATTGGGGAAAAACTCATAAACCAATTCTTTGAATTTTTTAGTTGTACAGTTTCAGGTAGTGGTGCATAGTAATGGTCAAGTCTGACTTGTAGCTTTACTTTATAGAACCCCTGCAGGTATCTTTTTCAATTAAAATCAGCCTCTGAAGTAGCTAGTATATCAAGTAATTTCAGGCCTTGTAATGGCCTTAAAGAACTATTTATTCTAAATAAGACCTCGCCCGCCCCGGCGGGGTTTTGATCAAACCAAAAAACTGTGAGGCTGATAATTAGGTAAGGATATCTCAAACGGGTTATATAATAATGTTAATTCCAATCAATCCCGATCATCCTCAAGTCTTAGAAGGTATAGATATTTGGTTACGCCTAGGTTTAATTTCCGACGAGCAAGTTAGGCAACTATGCCAAAAATATCTAAGTACCCCACTGCCACAATCAGAAGTTACAGAAACTCAACCAATATTAGCTACTAGCATCAAAACAACTCCACAAAAAACAGAAGATTTACCCCCAACAGCGGATACTTCTTCTCCTGAAAAATCCCCTAATTTAATAACTCAATTATCACAGTCACTGATGGCAGAGTTAAGCCTACGGTGGCTACTTTTTTTGGGTTTATTTATGGTCATTGTTTCCTCAGGATTACTAGCTGCTAGTCAGTGGGAAAAGTTTCCACCCGCCGGACAATATTTGGTACTTTTAGCATATACATTATGCTTTTGGGGAACTACAGTTTGGACGAAAAAACAGGAAATTTACAGTTAACTTCTGAGACTCTGCGACTGGTAACATTGCTGTTAGTACCTGTTAATTTTTGGGCAATAGATGGTTTAGGTTTGTGGGGTAATCTTGAGGAATGGTTGATAGTAGCGATCAGGTCGCGTTGCGTTAGCATCATTGCTTCTCTTTTCCTCACTACTATCATCATTTACTTTGATAAAAATTTCAAGAATTCTGTCTCTATAAACTGGATTTCAATTGCTGCACTCAACTTGTTAGGGCTGAGTTATTTACATTATTTCCAATTTTAGCAGTTTATTTAGGTGTTATTGGTACAGCATTAGCCATCATTTCTCATAATCAAACTCAACTCACTACAGAAACAACAGAAGTTCAAAATCGTACTACTGGCGACCCCTTAACAGGAGTCGCGATTGTAATTTATGCCCTAGTTTTCATATTAATCCGCGGGATTTTTGTTGCTAATGTAGATATTACAAAACTAGGATTAGCTTTGGGAATTAGTGGATGGATATTATTAAAAAATAACAGTTATAATTTGATTAAACAAAAATTATTCGTTCAAAATCGGATGGGAATTAGTTTATTATTAATTGGGTGGTTATTTTCAGTCAATACTCAACCTTGGCAAGCATTCATCATTAGTATTATTAGCTTATTATTGTTAGTGGAAAATCTGCAAAAATCTTGGCGACGTATTGAACTATCGGCAATTTTTATCATTGGATTACAACTAACTTGGTTGGGATTGCAGTTAGCTCCACTGGCAACTAAACAAACTTTAATTTCTATAGCTACCCAAATTTGTCAAGCTCAAAACTCACCAGAATCATTACTGAGTTTAGCTTGGTTTCCCTACTTAATATTGTAGGTTTTGGTGACAGATAAGATTCATCACCGTCAACAAATTAATTTAGCTAAGTTTAGTGAAAAAATTTGCTTAGGGTAGGGCGGATTTTTAAATATATTGTGTTCTCAAAATCCTCTAGTTATTTTTATCAACCTCTTAACCTCAACCATTACCCAGGCGATTTTTACCTATCGTCGTCAACCCACTAGAGTTAGTTTTGTTTATCTGACTCATATCACTGCTTTATTATCCATATTTTCAGGAATTAATTATTTCTTCCCCGGCTTAAGTTGGGACATATGGGGAATAATTTTGCTAGTAATGATGGTGTGTGAGTGGGGATTATTCTTTTTACAGACAAAGATAATACCAGAAACAAGAAGAGTTAACCCAATATCTTTTATTTCAATTTTAGGTTATTTATATTTAAGTGATTGGCATCTAGGCCTAGTTTTAGCACTTCTTAGTTATTTTGTCTGGTTGGGGAATTTAGAAATTTTTGCACCTAATATTTGCACAAGTATTAATTGTCAGTTATCAGCGGAATGGGGAATCATTTGATTGATTACTCCTCTCGCTTTAACAATTATTGCCAGCACAATAATTTCTTTTAGACAAATCGCAGGGGGGTTAAGTGTAATTGCTGTCATCATGCTACAGACTTTAACCTTGTGGCAGCCAGAGACTCGATTAATTGGGTTGGGTTTAGGCATAGTTTTAATGTTGGTTAATACCAAATATCTCTTAACTCAAACAGCAGCAAATATTACGGTAGGCTTTTTCTTAACTTTCTTGAGCTTTTGCCTAGGGGAAGGTGTGTTAGATTGGCCTCCTGTTTCTGGGGTGAGATGGTTATTAGTTATTGCTATATTTTTGGTAATTTTGTGGTTGTTGTATTCTCGAATAGTGCGGTTATCAGGGCAGTTATTTAACATTTATGCCAAAGCAATAGACGGTTGGGCGATCGATCTTTGCAGTTTAGAGTTAAGCATATTAACAATTCACTCTTTCGGCATTTATTGGGAAACTGCTAATCCCTCAGTCACAGCAACTATTGCTGCTATTTTGACATTATTTGCTATTGGCTATCGAGGCTTTATGCGATCGCCATCAAAAAACTCATCGACTACATTTAGCTTGAATAATTTTTTTTCAGTCTACCGCTACAGTTTATAGTTTTGGCTGGGGTTTAGAGTTACTCATAGTTGAAATTTTAGGTTTTGTAGATAAATCTGTAGTTAGTTTAGCGATCGCTAATATTGCATTAGGATTATTGACTCAAGTTTTAGGAAACTGGTTACAAAGAAGATTAGGCATGGATAATTTGCCTCCATGTTGGCAAGTCATACCATTAATATATGGTTTTGTAGGTAGTTTATTTCGTGTCGGTATTTTTGAGAATTGGAGTGGCTTAACATCCCTAGCTTTATCATTTATATTAATTGGGATAGGTAGAAGACAAGCCAGATTAAAGCCAATATTATACTTAGGTATTGCTGGAATATCTTTTGCTGCAGGAGAGCTGCTTTTATATCAAATTTCTGCCTTACCACTAGAAGAAAAATTAATTACTTATGCCAGTCTTGGTACAGTAATTACATATAGTTATCGGTTATTATCTCCCTGGTTATCAGATTACTTAAAAATCTCAGAAATAGAAACTAAAAATATTGCCACTCTACATTGGGTTCTCAGTAGCATTCTCCTACTTTTTGTCGCCGGGTTTAATCTGAAATCGAATCCAATATTAGCATTAAGTACAGCTATACTTTTGACTCGCTATGCAATTATACAAGGTAGACATAATTCCAACTTCCAGCACCCAGCAACCTGGATTTATGTAGGTGTTGTAGAAGGATATGCTGTTGCCATCTATATAATTAACTTACTATCCATAAAAGAACTTCTGCTAGATTGGCTAGGAGCAATAGCTGCAATAATTTCCTATTTTATTTATTTATTACCTTGGGAAAATTGGGGATGGCCTCTAAAACCTTGGCAACGAGTTGCGATAATCATGCCCATCGCAACTATATTGATGACGAATTTAGAATTTGACTCCCCTCCAGTTTGGTATTGGTATGTTTCAATTTTAATAACTGCTGGATTCTATATCTTGCGCGCCAAGGTAAATCAGCAAATTAGATTCACCTATATTAGTGTCAGCTTAATTAATTATGCTTTCGTGATTTGGCTGAATAATTTAGGAGTATCCATTCAGGTATTATATTACGTTACCCCATAGGATTATCTTTATTTTATGTAGCCAAAATCGATCCTAGTCTGAAATTACCTAAAAATAGAAATATTCGCCATAGCCTACGACTTTTTGGTAGTGGCATAATTTGTTTTGTTGCGTTATTAGAAAATCAATGGACAGGCTTACTGCCAGGAATAATTAGTGTTATTGCCATTTTGGCTGGATTAGGTTTACGAACTAGAGTTTTTCTGTATGTAGGAACAGTCACATTTTTAATCAATGTTTTTAATCAATTAACAAGTCGGGTAAGGTTGCTTCCCCCAGTCGGAGCTTTCATGTAGCTTTAGCTAAAACGCTGAGCCTGTCGGCGACCTGTTGAGCCTGTCGCGCGACCTGAACATGTGGCGAGGTGGCTCAACAAGAATCACTTCTCTCCCCTCCCCTTTGAACCGTACGTGACAGTTTCCCATCATTCCGCTCCAGCCTCACAAACAGCCTTTTAACTTGGTTTTTAGAATAAACCTGTAGGCGACAAGAGTCTGCGCTTTCTGA
>JAJEAQ010000471.1 GCA_022822685.1 Trichodesmium sp. jk18x7bins.61 | reverse complement strand
AGAAGTTGTCTTTTTTTTTGTGTAGGGATGGGATTCTATGTTCAGGGATGTTTTTGTCGGTAGAGTCTGATGGTAGTACTGATATATTGGGGGGATGAGGGTTGATTGGTGTGGGTGTGGCTTGATTCTAATTCTATTTTTTGCTGATTTATATTGCTTTGTGGTGATTTTGAGCTTGGTAGTATGGGAATTGGGAGTAGGGAGTAGGGATTTGGGGCTAATTCTCTCCCCTTCTGCCCTACCAGTAATTCGGCCCCTGCCTCTCGCGGCTCCTGCTCTTTCCCGCGGCGACTAACTCCGCGCCTCCTAATTCCTAAAAATAGTTATTTTTTGAGGGACTTCCCTACATGAAGGGTGTTTATGGGGTTTGAGTTTGTGTTTGTGTGTTGGTTGTTTGGTTGTTTGGAGTTGGTTTTATGTTTACTGCGATTATAATGTTTGTTAAATACTTGATGTGTATCTGGGGCTCTCATTCTGAGGCGACTTTATTGGGAGAGGGCTTATTTTTTCGCCAGGCAAGTTAAAATTCTCCCCCTGCTGAAGTTGAGCCGTTTCGTTCTTATAGAAAAATTTCAACTCCTTCTGTCAAAACCCCTTCAATGATTTGCTCCTACTTTTGACTTTCTAACTTGACTTATATTAACGTGAGTTCGACAAAAATATAAATCTCTAAATCATTATGTAGTATGTCTTTTGAGATTTTACGGCCAGCAAAATTTATTTCAACAAGCCGAAGTTATTGAAAATAAATTCTTTTGATTTAGCGATTCGCGTTTCATGTGCGGAGCAAAACTCGCCGTCCCGGAATCGCCGACTAACTCCTCACTTATTGCCATTAAGTTCTATTAGTTGACAAGAATAATTTCAACCATATCACCTGTAAAGCTTACTGAGTCAAAAGTTCAGCGATTCAAAATCATTCAAGCTCACATTATATTATGTTTGGTTGAACAAACATCGATCCCAGTCCCCACCTATAATCTCCGATGCGCAGTGAGGTGAGCTGGGACGCGTTAAGCCGAGCTTTTCCTGTTTTTTTATATCTTATCCACCCAAATCTGTATAATTAATAAGTAGGGTAATGGTCGATACCAATGAGGAGCATGCATAACGAAAGCAAAACACAATCAAGAAATTCTTCAGACTGACATTTGGAGGTTGAGTCCTGATGCCCTTGTGCAAAAGTCAATATTGTTGCGGGTTGCAGAGTATGGAAAGTTTTTGTTGCCTTTAGTTATATTGGTTAATTCTCAATGGGTAAACCTAGCATCATTGACCACAACAGAGTAAGTTTTTCGAGTGGAGAAGATGATCCACAGGACGGCAAAAAACCAACCCAAGCATCATTACTATACAACCGCAGTTGTTAACAATCCCAGTTTTCGCAAATTTCCCGCTGATCTAAGACGAGCAGCCATTGCTGACGCTTTGGGTATTGTTAGTAGTTTTCAGACTAGATATAGAGATTGGCAGTCTGGTATGAGAAAGAAACGTAGTGCCCGCGCCCCATCTTTAGTGTTTAATTCTTGTGGGTTACGGCGGACAACTAAAATCATTATGAGTACAAGGAGAACTTTCCGTCAATGCCCACCCTACGCCATAATTTAATCTGAGTTTTACAAACAATCTCTAAAAGAGTAAAGTTTCAAGACAAAAAGAAATCATAACTAATTATCTGAACATACTATCACCTAAAAATATTAGTCCAGGTATAATCGAAACAGTCCGAGCCAAGAAATTTTATCAATATTTAAGAACCACAAATAATGGATACAAAAGCTTTTACTAGAACTCTGAAAAAATCTGAAAATTACAATCGCAAAGGATTTGGACACGCTGAGGAAGTAGCTGTAGTTATAGAGTCGGCCTATCAAAGTAACCTAATCCCAAAAATTCGAGAAAATAACTATACCCTACAGCAAGGTGACGTTACGATCAAACTAGCAAAAGCCTTTGGTTTTTGTTGGGGTGTGGAAAGATCAGTCGTCATGGCTTATGAAACCCGTAAGCATTTCCCCACTGCACAAATTTGGATTACTTACCAATTAATTCATAATCCTTCTGTGAATCAAGATCTGAGGGATCTGCAAATTAATTTTATCCCGATGATGAATGGCAAAAAAGATTTCTCTGTAGTCGGAAATAATGATGTAGTAATTTTACCAGCTTTTGGTGCAAGTATTCAGGAAATGCAGATGTTAAAGGAGAAAAGCTGCACAATTGTAGATGCTACTTGCCCTTGGGTTTCTAAAGTTTGGAATGCTGTGGAAAAACACAAAAAGAAAAAAATTACTTCGATTATTCATGGGAAATATAGTCATGCAGAAACTATTGCCACTAGTTCTTTTGCTGACAAATATCTGATTGTTTTGAATAATTTACAGGCAGAATATGTCTGCAACTATATTCTCAATAGTGGCAACCGTGATGAATTTATGGCTAAGTTTAAAGGTGCTTATTCTGAAGGTTTCGATCCAGATCAAGATTTAGAACAAGTTGGTATTGCTAATCAAACAACCATGATGAAAAGCGAAACTGAGGAAATAGGAAAACTATTTGAACGAACAATGAGCAAAAAGTATGGGCCAGATAAATTAAATGAACACTATCAAAACTTGAATACTATTTGTGATGCTACTCAAGAACGACAAGATGCAATGGCAGGTTTATTCAACCAAAAATTAGACATCATGCTTGTAATAGGAGGTTTTAATTCTTCTAACACTACTCATTTGCATGAAATGGCCATAGAAAGTGGTATTCCTTCATATCATATTGATAGCGATAGCAGGATTTTATCAGGTAATAGGATTGAACATAAACCTTTAGGATGTGAAGTGGAAATATCTGAAGGTTGGTTGCATAAAACTCCAGTAGTTATAGGTGTTACCTCTGGTGCTTCAACTCCTGATAAAGTGGTTGAAGATACTATTCATAAAATTTTAGCTATGAAGTCAGGAAGATGATCTAATTGCCTAGGCAAAAGACAAATGCAATATACTTACTTCTATCAGCAGGAACTCATGTAGTAGGTATTTTATAGCGCTTCTCGCTGGTATAGTTACAGATTGAAATAGGGAAAGTGCTCAGTAAAAGGAGATTCAATCCTGATGTGTAAATATGTGAGAGCGAAGCGCTATAGTATAAAATGCTGCAAAGGGGATATCCTTGAATGTTGTTCTGACCGTCTCAAGTAGACAACAATACCCTACACTAAAAGCGAAAGTGTTAGTGTAGGAGCATCACAGGAAAGTACTTCAGATTGTGATTCCTTTCCTCTCACAGCTCATCAAAGTCTAGTGAGATGACAGGAGTTTCCTGTAGCTATGTTTAGCTCAAAAAAAAAGGAGATCAAAAAAATCCTGCTCCCATATTAGTAGCTGGAGTTGTGAGGAAATTTTCAAGTTAATACATTACAAAAAACTAGAGAAAGTTATCAGATAGTTGTTTATTTTCCTGTATAGCTCCATCTTCAAGATAAACAACTCGATCAGCAGAACTGACTATTCTAGGATCGTGAGTTACCATTAGCACCGTACAACCACCTTCTTTAGCTAGCCTACGCAATAATTCAATCACTGCATGACCACTATGAGAGTCCAAAGCAGCTGTAGGTTCGTCGGCCATAATTACTCTAGGGCTTCCAGATAGAGCGCGGGCGATCGCGACTCTTTGCTTTTGGCCACCAGATAAATCTCGTGGATGTAGTTTTACTTGAGCAGCTAACCCCACCTGTTCCAATAGTACCTGAGCTTCATGTTTTGCTGCCTTACCTTTGATCCCTTTCATATTCAGAGCTAGTTCTATATTTTCTGCTGCTGTTAGTGCCGGGAACAGGTTAAACCCCTGAAAAATAAAACCGATATTTTGAAGTCTAAACTTAGCTAACTGATGTCTAGACATTTTTGTAATTTCTTGTCCCAGGAGGCACACTCTACCAGATGTGGGTGTTAACAATCCTGCTAGAATTGACAGCAATGTAGTTTTACCAGAGCCTGAAGGCCCCATTAATAGTTGGACATCACCTTTCTTGACTGTCAAATTAATATCCTTGAGTATCTGATAAGATTGCTGTCCAGACTGGTAGGCCATTGTCACCTCACAAGCCATGATTGCTGCTGTTTTTAAACTAGCAACATCTTTAGGAGTACAAAGATATGGTTTTTTTGTTTGAATGGCAGCAGCCATGTACATGTTGAAAGTAGTCATAGGTTTGACTTTTGGTAAGCTAGAGTATTTCTGGGATCTAAGTAATATAAATCTAAGTTATAGTTCACTTATGCGAACTTTAGATAGTTTAATTAGTCTTTGGCAAAAGGAGCTAGTGGTAAGTAATCAGGAGGAAGAAGGTAGAAAACCCTGATTCTTTAATCCCTAATTGGTTTAACAACCAAACATTCCTACTCTGTATAAAATTGGTTGAGGTATCCCCTGAAATTCTTTCCCTTCTGCCTGCTTTGGTTGGTTGCCCAAGTTTTTGAGTTAAACCTCTATTATATCTTTCTACCAAAGTTGAATTAAATTCAACTGCGAGGGATTAATTTCAGCCTAATGGCCTTTCACCTCAATAAAATTTAGGTAATTTAGTTACATTAGTATTGTAGCTTGCTAAGTCTTAACATAATAAATTACCGTATAGAACTTAGATTGATTTTTTTCTAGTCTTTTTCTGAAAAAAAAACAAATCAATAGCTTAAAAGTAGCTGAGAATGAGCATTAAGTTACTCAATCTATATTACTTCATTGTTCTCCTGTGAAACTGCTGATCTTGATATATAGTCGTCTAGTTAATTGCTTAATAGTTAACTATTTACTTGATAATTAGCCAGTTATTGCTATATCTAAATATAACATACTGACAAACTTCTCGTTCAAATAAATTATGGTATCCAAACTAGCAGATATTAATCTCTACTTCTGCTTCAATTAGTCTCAAGTGTTTTCCTAAAAAATAACGAAATTTCTTAAGAAGTTATGAAATACCTAGAAACTGTATATTAATATCTAGTGAAATATTTAGCACAACTTCAATAAAACTGCAAAGGTTTTCAGCCTCCCGAACTTTTGTAGGCAAATACTGCATTGGTTAGAATATAAATGAGGTGGACTAAGTTATATCATTACTCTTTAGATTTGTTATTAACCAGTGTAAACTATTGTAATTAGTTGATCATATCTAAAATCTATCAGTATTTTTCTATGGCGACATTTTTATTAGAAATTGGTACAGAAGAATTACCTGCAACCTTTGTATCTGAAGCTATACAACAATGGCAAAAACTGATCCCCACACTTATGAGTGAGGCCTACCTGACAAATGATGCAGTTAATGTATACGCTACACCTAGACGTTTAGCAGTGGTCATTGAAGGTTTGCCCACTCAACAATCAAACCGAGAAGAAGAAATTAAAGGTCCCCCAGCTAAAGCAGCTTTTAAAGATGGTAAACCAACTAAAGCAGCAGCAGGATTTGCTAAAAAACAAGAAGTTGAACTGAACGACTTAGAAATACGCCCTACGGAAAAAGGTGATTTTGTATTTATCAAGAAAAAAATTCAGGGTAAACAAACAACAGAAATACTGATAGAATTAGTACCCGCATGGATTAATAAACTGGAAGGGAAAAGATTTATGCGTTGGGCAGATGGAGATATTAGATTTCCTCGCCCGATTCGATGGATAGTAGCATTATTAGATGCTCAAATATTGCCGATAAATTTAGAAAATGGTTCTGAGATAATAACAAGCGATCGCCTATCTTATGGGCATCGAGTTTTACATCCTCAACCAATAGAAATTGACCAAGCCAAAGATTATGTAGAAGCCTTGAGAAAAGCCTGGGTTGAAGTAGACTCCCAGCAGCGTATCAGGAAAATTGAACAACAAGTACAAACCGCAGCTACAAAAGCTAAAGGAACTGCAGAAATTCCAGCAGAATTATTAGCAGAAGTGACGAATCTAGTTGAATGGCCAACAGCAGTAATCGGCAAATTTGATGAAGAATTTCTCACCTTGCCTCCAGAAGTAACAACTACAGTCATGGTGACACATCAGCGTTATTTTCCAGTTTTCCAGCCTACAAAAACTGCTAAATCCAAAGTAAAATTATTGCCATATTTTATTACTGTTTCTAACGGCGATCCAGAAAAATCAGAAATTATTGCGGCTGGAAATGAAAGAGTAATCAGAGCCAGATTAGCTGATGGAAAATTTTTCTATAAAGCAGATTTAGCAGCACCATTAGAAAGTTATTTACCGGCACTAGAAACAGTGACATTTCAAGAAAAACTAGGCTCGATGCGGGCAAAAGTAGAGCGCATCGTCAGCATAGCTAATTTAATTACTAAACAGTTACAAGTAAGTCCAGAAGAAGAGAAAAATATTGCACGAACTGCTCTACTTTGTAAAGCTGACTTAGTAACTCAAATGGTTTATGAGTTTCCAGAGTTGCAAGGAGTAATGGGAGAAAAATATGCCAGTGCTTGTGGAGAAAATCCAGCAGTAGCAACGGCAATTTTTGAACATTATTTGCCTAGAAGTGCAAGTGATAATTTACCGGAAACTATTAGCGGTCAAGTTGTGAGCTTGGCAGATCAATTTGATACTTTAGTTAGTATTTTTGGATTGGGAATGTTACCCACCGGTTCTTCCGATCCTTTTGCTTTACGTCGAGCAGCAAATGCGATAGTAAGTATTACTTGGTCAGCTGATTTGCCGATTAATTTACATCAGTTGTTAGCAGAGATTGTGACAGAATTTTTGAAAATTTATCCCCAAACAGACTCAGAGTTGCTGCCACAGTTATATGACTTTTTCTGGCAGAGAATTAGAACTATTCTACAAGAGGAAAGAAATATTGATTATGATTTGGTAAATGCTGTGTTAGGAGATAATGATTCTGAGTATACGGAACGAGCATTAAAAGATTTATTAGATGTGCGTAATCGGGCAGTGTTTCTACAAAATATTCGGCAAACGGGTAGGCTCGATCAAATCTATGAAACTGTTAACCGTTCAACTCGTTTGGCAGATCAAGGTAAGTTGGATAAAGTGCAACTTGCACCTGAAAAAGTTGTCGATTCAACGTTGTTTAAAAGTGAATCAGAGTTAGCTTTTTATAATGCTTTAGTTGATTTAGTACCTCAAACTCAGGTATCTCAAAAAACTAGGAATTATCAACAATTAGTAGATGCTTTAGCTCAAATAGCACCTACTGTCAGTAATTTTTTTGATGGGCCGGAAAGTGTGTTGATAATGGACTCTGATCCGAAAATTAAACAGAATCGATTGAATTTATTGGGCATACTCCGCAATAATGCGCGGGTGCTAGCAGACTTTGGAGAAATTGTTAAAAACTAGAAGGAGTGATTCGGGAATTGTCATACTCTTCGCTAATATGAAAGATAGTGGGTTAAGTTCCCCACCAGAGGCCGTCCCTCTTGCCTATCAAGAACCTCCAAGAAAACTGCGATCATAACCGTAAGGTTTGGTATTATGGTGAATTGGAGGCGGTGAGTCTTGTTTTTCACAGATATATTTTTTTAACCGTTTCCAGATTGGCGCCACCAAATGAATTCAGGCTCGGTACTCCTGAATTATTTCTTCAAAGCTTTTTTCGCCAGGGAAGACAAAATTTTTCCTTAATAATTTGTGAATTAGGAGAAAAGATTGGCTAAACATCAGACTGGATAAAGATCATAGCGATGAGAAAATTTGAGAAGGAAACAGCCGTGCTGACTCCCCCACTTCCTGAGTTTATCCCTCACAAACCCTAAACCTTGCTATGATCATAAAACTGGTAATTCGCTCTTCTACCAAATATTTATCATGTCAAAAGCTCATGTTATTGGTTTAGGAAAATCAGGTGTTGCTGCTGCACGAGTCTTAAAGAGAAAAGGTTGGGAAGTTATATTAAGCGATCGCAATACTTCCGACTCCCTTGAGCAACAACAAAAGCAACTAACCCAAGAAGGTATAACCGTTAAGCTAGGTCATTCATCTGAGCCAGAGAAGCCTTTAGATTTAGTTGTTGTTAGTCCAGGTGTCCCCTGGGATTTGCCTCAACTCCAACGTGCTAGAGAAAATGGCATAGAAACTATTGGAGAAATGGAATTAGCATGGCGACATCTGAAATCTTGCCCTTGGGTTGGTATTACTGGCACCAATGGGAAAACTACAACCACTGCTTTAGTTGCTGCCATTTTTCAGACAGCTGGGCTTCATGCCCCCGCTTGTGGCAATATTGGCTATGCTGCTTGTGAATTGGCCTTACAGGAAACTGCCCCAGATTGGGTAATTGCCGAAATTAGCAGTTATCAAATTGAGTCTTCAGCAACTATTTCCCCGCAAATAGGTGTGTGGACTACTTTTACTTCCGATCATCTAAGTCGTCACTACACTATAGAGAATTATTTTAATATCAAAGCTAGTTTATTAAATAGCTCTCAAACACGAGTTATTAATGGTGATGATCCATACCTGCGCAGAATGGCTACTCATCTATGGGATAATGCTTATTGGACAAGTGTTGCGAAAGCTAATTTAGTAAGTGATGCTACTGAAGGAGTTTATGTTGAAGATGGATGGGTAGTGGCGATGAAGGAAACAATAGTTCCTGTAGAATCCCTGGGAATGCTGGGAAATCATAATCAGCAAAATTTATTAATGGCAGTGGCTGTGGCGAAGTTGGCAGGGATAGAAACAGAAGCGATCGCTAAAGCTGTGAAAAATTTCCCTGGTGTACCTCACCGTTTGGAATATATCTGTACTTGGAATCAGGTAGATTTTATTAATGATAGTAAGGCAACAAATTATGATGCTGCAGCAGTAGCTTTAAGTGCTGTACCTGCACCTGTATTATTAATTGCTGGTGGTGAAGCTAAAGAGGGCAATGATAATGATTGGTTGAGACGAATAAAAGAAAAAGTTGCTGCTGTTTTGTTGATTGGTGATGCTGCTGAGACTTTTGCTCAGAGATTACAACAAGTCAACTTTCATAATTATGAAATAGTAGTAAACATAGAGAGGGCAGTAATTAGAGGCGCAGCATTAGCGAAAAAATATGGTGCAAAAGTCGTGTTATTGTCTCCTGCTTGTGCCAGTTTTGATCAGTATCAAAATTTTGAACAAAGAGGGGAGCATTTTCGGGAGCTGTGTTTAAAACTTATTTACGAAGTCAGAAGAAAGAGGTAATTAGGAAAGTCGAAATCTGAAACAAGAAGAAAAAACACCATAAATAAAGCAGATTAATTGTTATAAAAACGGAAATATTATTATGTCAAATTTAACAATTAAAGATTTAGAAAAGTTGCAAATAGATTATCCAGATTATCAGATGGAATTAGTCGGTGGAGAGATTATTGTTATGAGTCCTTCAGGTTTAGAATCAGATGAAGTAGCAGCAGAAATAGTCGCTCAGTTACGCAACTGGATAAGACCAAGAAAATTAGGTAGAGTGATTGCTTCTAGTGGAGGTTTTCGCTTACCAAATGCTGAAGGAGATGTTATGGCTCCAGGTGCTTCATTTATTCGCGCGGAAAAATTACCCCGCCCTACAGAAGATTATGCTGAGTTAGTTCCCGACTTAATTTTTGAAGTTAAATCTAAGAGTGATAAATTACCAAAATTGCGTGAAAAAATACAACAATTTCTAAAGCTAGGAACAGTTGTGGGTGTATTAGTAGCGCCTCGCAGTCGCACTATGGAAGTCTATCGCTATGAGCAAGAAAAAGTTGTGCTCAGAGATGGGGATATTTTAGAAGTAGAGGAAATATTACCAGGGTGGAAATTACCTGTCGTGGAAGTGTGGGCACCAGAGTTTGATTAGAAAGAGTGGGTGTGACTTTTTATTCTTATTATCTGTGAAGTGGCATCTAATTTATCTCCCCTAGTCATTCTTGTCAAGGGAGGGAGAGGTAGTTGAAAGTAGGTTGGGTTGAGGTAACGTTAGGGAAGCTTATCCTACGGATAAACCCAACTACAAATGCTATGGTTAATTAATGTGCCTTGATATTATA
>JAJEAQ010000651.1 GCA_022822685.1 Trichodesmium sp. jk18x7bins.61 | reverse complement strand
ATAAAGATGACTCTAGATAATTTTCTGATAAGTCATTTTTTAAGTTAAATGCTGATGTGACTGTACTTACTAAATCACTAACAAGTCTTTCAAAGTTTTTGAGTTTCTGGACAATTTGAATCGGATTATCTATTTTAACTTGTTGAATGACTCCTTGATTCTCTGCCGTTATTAAATCAAGAGGATTTGTTTGATTTAGCCAACGCCCAGGAAATACTGGTGTTGTCGGTATCTTTGTTCCTTGCAGCTTTAATGCTTCCCCTAAATTCTCATAAGCTCCTGATAAATTAGGGTTTAATTCGATCGCCCGACAATAACAGGATATTGCTTTATCAATTAAGTTTTGTCGCAGCAGAGTATTTCCTAAAATCATGTGTTCTTCTGCTGTTGCTTTTTCTGGCTCTAAAGTATAGGCTCTATACCAACAGTTATAAGCTTCTGCTTGCTTTCCTATTTTTGTCCAAGCTGTAGCTAGATTTCGGTAAGCATCCCCATAATTTGGATTCATAGAAAGAGTTTTTTGATAACACTGAATTGCCTCTACCCATTGCTGTTGTTGAGCATACAAACTGCCAATACTCAGATAAATTTCTGAGTCATTTGGATATTCAGAAAGAGCTTTTTTATACGACTGCCAAGCTGCTTCTACTTGTCCTTGGGATTGCAACATTTTGCCCAGGAGTTTGTAGGTTGTTCTGGCATTGTTAGAAATTGCTATTGGGGCTGGTTGATTTGATGATTCTGAAGTTGATTTTGTGGCTTGATTAGCCTGCTTAGTAGTACCTAAAGAATAAGCTTGGCTACGACATTTTGCTGCTTCAGCGTGATTACCTATTTTTTCATAAGTTCTTGCTAAGTTACGGTAAGCTGCTGCTAAGTCTGGTTGAATTTCTATGGCTTTTTGATAATAGGCGACCGCTTCTTGCCATTGTTCTTTTTGGGCATACAATGTTCCTAAGTTTGTATAAACTTCGGCAAAATCTGGCTGATACTTTATTGCTTTTGTATACCAATACCAAGCAGGCTCTAGTTGGTCTTGAGTATGGAAAATATTGCCTAAAGTTTTGCAAGCTGGAGCATAGTCTGGTTGATGTTTTAATGCTTTCTCGCAAGCTGTTTTTGCTGCCTCTAATTTTTTTTGCTTTAAATATAATTCTGCTTGTTGATGTAACTGAGTAGCTGCTTCTAGGGAATTAACTGTTAATGACATTTTATTATCTACTGGATATTTAACAACTGGGGTGCTATTTTGGTCAGATAAATTTTCCCTGATGGTGATTTGCTGAGATTTCTGAATAGATGCTTTTATCTCACCACTGAAAACTGTTTCTGGTATTTTTGTATTCTCGATAATACCAGTGATTTTCAGAATTTTTTCTAAAGAATTAAGGTTAACTATAATATCTTCTGTGAGAGGATTTTGATACATTAATTTGCGGATAGGATAACAGGTAAATTCCTCTCCTTTTAAGTAGTAATGCTCAAGTCCTAACTGTTGGCTAATCACCCAATAATAATGTCTAATATAATTAGGTGATACCAGTTCTATAACTTTAGTACCTGGGCGGCAAAACATGATATTTGTCAGCCCACTACCATGAGCCGCAATAATAACTTTGGCATGAACAAATATCGCTATTTGTTCTGTCAAAGTCATTGATTCTGGATCGATACAAGCAAAGCCTAATTGACTTAACCTTGATATTACCTCCTCTTCATTGAGGATGTGTCTGTATCGTGAATTATTTCGACTAATATATATACGTTCTGGATAGAATTTTATAGATTGAGTTTCTAAGTTATTTTTTTGTTGTACTTGATTTAAAAATACTCGGCGGTGAAACTCTAAAGCCCAAGATGTTAGCCAACCTAAATCTCCAGGAAATGAAGGAACAATTAATTTTTGGGCTTGAATATAGGGATGGCGATCGCTTTCTAGAATTTTCTCTTCTGGAATTCCCAATATTTCCAAACTTTCCCGTTGAAATGGTTGTTGAGAACTATTAACTAAAAACCAATCTATTTCTGCTAAATCTATGCCATGAATTTTCAGGATTTCTAACCTAGGCAATATATCTACCATCCAATGAAAATAGACATTTCCTGATAATCCTGATAATACTGCTACTGTACCATCTATTTTTTCTAACGCTGGTAGTTCTGCTGATGCAAAAATTCGATGTTTATTTATATCAGAATTTTTGCATCCTGGTAATTGCCCTGGATATTCGCGGGATAATTCTTCTATTAGTTGACTATCTTGATTAATAATTGCTATGGCATTACAAATCATCCAATAATTTTTATGGGGTACTACCCACGCCCTACCTTCTGGTATTTTAGCGACAAATGTTGCTGCTTCTGATAGTTTTAATGAGTTATTTTGACTATAAATATTTTGAGTTATTGAATTTTCTGAACAAGCATAAATTCCACTACCTAAGTGAATAGGTTGAAACTGTTTAAAGATGCACTGTAAGCATGGTTGACAATTTAATCCTTGGCAGGATGATGGTAATATTTTCTGCTTCTTAGATGATTTATTTTGTGTTGATAAACTCTGCAAATGAGCAGATATTTCTGGATGGTGGGGATAAATAGTTAATCCAAGATGAGCAATGATAATTGCTGAATTAATCCGATTCTGTTGGACTAAACTATTACCTAATTTTAAATAATACTCTGCTTCTACTGGTTGCAGTTCTAAAGCTTTTTTATAATAAAATTCTGCTTGGTGATGACTACCATATTCAGCGGATACATTCCCTAGATGCAAGTATACTTGCACTAAGAGTTGAGACATTTCTGTCAGAGATGATGAACTGGGCTGATTATATTTTTGTAGGACTGTTAAAAACTGGGAGCAGGCTACTTTTGCTTGCTCTAATTCATCGGTACTTTCTGTTAATAAATCAGCTCGTTTACAGTAACCTTCAACAAAAGAATTATTCTGAATAGCTGTTTGTAAGTAAGCTATTGCTTCTGTCAGTTTTCCCAGTTCCATTAGAGAATAGCCACAGTCAGTATAAGCAGCTATATTTTCTGGATCTAGTTGTATAACTTGCTGGAAATACTCAACTGCTTCTTGATGCAATCCTCGATATTGATATGCTTTGCCAATGTTGTAGCGAGAGATAGTAAATCGAGGCTCAAATTTTAGGGCTGTTTTAAAGGCAGCGATCGCTTCATCTAGTTTCCTAGTTTGTAACAGCACCTGACCAATATTATGATGAATAGTAAAGTCATCTGGTTTTAGCAATAGGGCTTTTTTAAACACATAAATTGCTGCATCAGGTTGTGCCTGTTGCAGCAAAATACAACCCCAATTACTGTAGGAATTAACTACAGAATCTAGAGCTTGACTATCGTCGGTTTTTGATAAATTTATTGCTTGCTGATAACTATCAATTGCTGCTGTAAGTAAACCTTGATTTTGCAATACAATACCCATATTATAGTGAGCATTAATATCATCTGGTTTGAGAGCAATTGCTCTTTGGTAGCTCTGATATGCTCCTAATAAATCTCCCTGTTGATACAGTACAATTCCTAAGTTATAATGAACTGGTTGTAAATTAGGATTGTCATCAAGTGCTTGTTGATAGTAAAAAGCCGCCTCTTCTAATTTGTCTTCCTGTTGGCAGGATAAACCTTGAATTGCTATATTTTCAGCTTCATTTGTTGGTTGAGCAACACTAGGTTTTTGCATATACTAATTTTTCTCCCTGATTTTCTGAGTTTATATAGTATTTCT
>JAJEAQ010000216.1 GCA_022822685.1 Trichodesmium sp. jk18x7bins.61 | reverse complement strand
TTTGATGGGGTAGCAGTAAGAACAGCAAATCACATCAAATGTCTGGCATCACAGGGGGAAGAAGCAATCCTTTTTTGCACAGATCCTAACATGAAAACATATTGTGGAGTCGAAATATTTGGATTGCCAGGGATTTATACCCCGTTATACCCCGATTGGAAGATGGCAATACCTACTATGAAAATGTTTAGAAAGCTGAAGCAGTTTAGACCAGATGTTGTTCATGTAATCTGCCCTACAGGTATATTGGGTCTATCGGGGATAATGATGGCCAAAATACTCAATCTACCGTTGGTTACCTCTTTCCACACTTACTATACCAAATTTGTGGAAAAAGCAGGGTATCCGTACTTGAGTCCCTTAGTTTTCTATATACAGCGTTTCTTCCATAACCAGGGAAGAATAACTATTACAGTCTCCGAGTACACCCTACAGGATTTGGATCGACATGGGTATAAAGAGTTAAGGTTGTGGCCCGTAGCGGTGGATACTGAGTTATTTAATCCTAAAAGAGCATCTCAAACAACACGAAAGTTAATCCAAGGTGACGATCCTAGCAAATCAATAATGTTGTACGTTGGCAGATTATCTACCGAGAAAAATATCCAGTTTCTCAGAGAGGTAATCAAATATTTACCCCATGTCAAACTCGTGATTGTAGGAGATGGACCAATTATGCAAGAGCTGAGGTTGTTATTCAAAGGTACTGATACAGAATTTATGGGTAACCTCTCTGGAGAAGAATTAGCAAAGGTATATAGCAGTGCTGACTTGTTTATTTCACCATCTATATTTGAAACACAAGGGCTGACAGCAATTGAGGCCATGGCTTCAGGATGTCCAGTTGTTATTGCTAATGTAGGTGGTTATCAAAGCACTGTCCAAAATGGTTACAATGGTTATCTTTTTGCTCCAGACGATCTTCAATCTGCCTTGGTGGTGATAAATAAGATGTTGTATGATGAAGAAAATCGCAAACAGATGATTGAGAATGCAAGAAACTATATTTGTAACAAAACTTGGGATGAAGCAACAAAAAAGATACGTGATTATTACACAGAGGCGATCTGCTTTCAGTAAAATGAGTTAGTACTCAGGAGCCAAAAGCTATAAAATTTCTGATTCTTTCTGCATGATGGATTTGATACCCTACCTTGACCAAAAAAGTTAGTGATATGATGAGGTTTGCGATCGCTAATTTTCATCAAGCTCTTGAACTTCAACTACAAAAACTTCTGCTGCTGCTGCTTTTAAGGAGGAAAATTAACCATGAACACCCATAGTACAATCCAGCGCCAATACGATGAAATCATTGCGCCTCATTACGATCGCGACCCTGGATCTATTCTTGCCTCTTCTTTCCAGCGGGGAATTACTCAGATCCAAAATACAAATCTTCTGCAATCCCAGAAACCTCTCCAAGCTCTTGATATTGGCATCGGTACTGGCTCGTTTTTGTCTCAAATCGCTGCACTAACAGAAAGCGAAGTCAGCCTCTCCGGTTTAGATATCTCAGAGAAAATGCTCGACATTGCACGGACTAAAATCCCAAACCTCAAAGCTGTCGTCGATACTGCAGCAAACCTCGAACACCACTTTGTAGGCAAGTCATTCGACCTGATCTGTAGTCACTTCATCACAGGTTTTGTTCCGATGAGCGAACTGGCTCCTAAAATCTGGGACTTACTTGAAGAAGGAGGATATTGGTCGTTGATTGGTCAAACGATGGCTGGCTATCCTACCTTGAGAAAGAAGGAGGCTTCACTCCCATACAAGGTTTTTCGCTGGTTTTCGAGTTCTCCCAAAGTAGAGATGGATATCGTTTGCAATCCCAAAGGGCGTGGTGAGGTACTAGAAACTTTCCGGGAAAATGGCTTTGAGGTATGCCATATAGAGACGTTTGAGCCGCAAGTCGATTTTGCCAATATAGGTGAGTTCCTTGACTTTGGCTACCGCAGTGGTTGGCTAACTCCCTTCATTGAGAAACTCGGTATTCATAAAGCCTCAAAAATGTTCACTCTTGTGATGAACCTCTTATTCTTCCCGTGCCACGATCATCTCAGTATCGAAATCGCCCTCGCTCAGAAAGTTAGCAAATAAGGCTTGATATCATGTCTAGATAATTAGCCAGAATAAAGTAGGTTGGGAGAGTGAGGCTAAACCCAACAAGGTATTCCTGTATAGTAATAGTAGAGCAAGGCTAAAACAGTTACTGTACCATTACCAAAACAATTACAATGCACCACTACCCCCAACAAAAACTTACACGATCGGGAGTTACGCATTTTTGAGCGTTCGACTCTATAATATATTGTTGTGCTATAGTTTTAACTTATTATATACTTATTATTATATATAGTTTTTTTGCCTAAGTCCTGATGATGTTGGGTTTTGGTTCCTCAACCCTACCTACGCCGTCTATAGTTTTATACCACCAATTTCATAAAATATTGCTACAATGCTTTGCTCTGCTGCTAAGGTTCTAGAGATTAAAACTGTAGCTGCCTTTTTTGAAACAAAAAAATGTCTATTCCTCAGAGAAGTTCTTTGTCTTTTGATGTTGATGCGATTGTCATTGGAGGGGGGCTCGGAGGAGCCACGTTTGCATATGCCTGTGCCAAGGCTGGTAAAAGTGTCCTCCTCCTCGAACGTGGGTCTAGATTTCCTGTGGCCAAATATGTTCTTGATGAGCAGGCTATGCCGATCGATAAGAAACCTTATGATGATCGATTGGTTGCAGTTAATGGGATCTCGAAACGCTTGTTGATGGGAGGTGTTCTCGGAGGAGGATCTGCTGTCTATGGTGGAGCTCTGTTGCGACCAGCTCAGAACGATTTTCATCCAGGTAAGTACTATGGCGATCGCATCCCTAGGGAAATTTGGGATTGGCCTGTAACCTACGATACCTTGGAACCTTACTACACTAAAGCTGAGAAACTTTTCGGTGTCGCAGGAGCAGATGATGAGAATCTGGCACCACTTGGCCAACCAGAGAATGGTTACCTAAACAAGCCTTTGCCACTTCATCCAATTAATCAAAGGATGATTGATGCTTGCCGAAGCCACGGCCTCCGCCCCTTTCAGTTGCCACTAGCGATCGACCCACAGCAATGCCTACGATGTGGTGTCTGTGCAGGCTATATCTGCCCAACGGGAGCAAGACGGTCTTCCTTACATCTGTTGGAAGAATTGCAAGACGAGAAACTTGATATAGAAGTACAGACGGGAATTGAAGTCGAGCGACTCAACTTTAACAGTAAAGGAGAGGCAATCGGTGTCGAAGTTCGCGACCGGAAAACCGGGAAGAAAAAAGTATATCGTGCCCAATGTTATGGGATGGGGGCTGGAGCGATCGCTTCGCCAATGATTTTGCAGAGATCGGAGCTTGCCCATCCTCTGATTGGACGCAACTATATGAAGCACTGCTCTCCTATTGTCATCGGCTTTTTCCCAAGACAAACGAAAGCTGAGGATACCTTTGTCAAGCAGATCGGGTTTTCAGATTTCTACTTTGGAACCAAAAATTTTCCCTACAAAATGGGATGCGTACAGTCGCTGTCTGTTCCAGAGCCTTTACTCATAGCCAAAAATGGACTAGGATTCCTGCCACTTTCCCTACTAGAGTCGATCGGAAAGCACATATTGCCAATGACTGGCTGTGTTGAAGACCTACCTAATCCAGAAAATCGTGTGACGATTTCTGCTTGCGGAGAACCTCAACTTCAGCATCACTACGATGAGTTTGACTACCAACGAAGTAAGGTGTTGGCACAGGAGATAGCTCGTATCCTGAAATATACAGGAGCTTTATTTTGTCTCACAAAAACATTAGCACCAAATGAGCATGTAGGCCATCAGTGCGGAACGCTCCGCTTCGGGACAGCTCCAGCCCATGCAGTTCTCGACTCCGATTGCCGGATGTTTGGAACTAGTAATGTTTTTACAGTTGATGGTAGTTTCTTTCCGACATCACTGGGAGTTAATCCTGGTCTGACTATCATTGCTAACGCCTTACGTGTTGCAGATATTGTAATCAAGGAGATTTGACAAGTGAGCATCATCCTCACAGAAAAGGAGATCCGGCGCGAAGAAGATCGGCAAGCCAAGAGCATTCATGGTGGTCTGCGGGGGTACTTTGTGGCCAAACTTGCCATTTTAATGTCGCGATTATGGTTGCCAACAAAAGGACTTCGCCTACTACTATATCGGATCCTTAGCAATAAGTACCCGCCTGGTATTAATCAGGCAGAGGCTGAGCTGCCTTTGCACAAGTATTCGTCGTTGAATGCTCTCTTCACCCGAGGCATCAAACCTGAGTATCGGCCTATCTCAGCGGGAAAGTCTGAGTTTATTTCTCCGTGTGATGGAACTGTTCAAGATGTCGGGCGTATTGAGGAAGGGCAAATCATAACTCTCAAAGATATTAGATATTTGCCAGAATCACTGTTACCTAGTGTGAAAATAAAGACTTTTGAGGGATGGAACTATATAATTATTTTTCTCTCACCACTCGATTGTCATCGCGTATTCAGTCCGCAGGATGGACACCTGGAAGAGGTTATCCATGTCCCCGGTGCACGTTTACTTGTACACCCACCGTTTCAGCGACCTGAGTTCCCAGTCTACACTCTCAACGAGCGCATGATTTTCATGTTCTCCACAGGGATCAATCCGTGTATTTTGGTGATGGTAGCTGGCTCTGGTGTAGGCAATATTACTTTACCAATGCTTCCTAAGTTTAAGCCCCAAGGTCGCTTGATCGCGAGCCAGACTTTATCTCCTCCCATATCAATAAAACGAGGTGAGTGGTTAGCGACATTTGAGTTAGGTTCCACAGTTATTTTACTAGTTCCCCCCCATGAAAAAAGAAAATCTATTGTTTCACCGAATGAGAAAGTGAAATATGGACAAGCAATTTTCAGTTAGCTTGTTTGAGCAGTTGCCCCAACCTGAGCTAATATCGAATACAGAATACCCCACAACAATGATTGTTGATTTTGACAATCCAGTATCTGCCGACTACATTGAGCGGTTAACCCTTGCAGGTCGTCGCATTAAAGAATTCCCCATGTCGGAGGAATCAGCTAATACATATAGTCAAATATCTGAGATGGTAGTTTTTCTTCAGGCTCAATTGCCAGAGAAAATTGATCCAATTATCGAGCTTGTCAAGAAATACCGCATTAAGTTTGTGAGTATCATTAGCACTTTCCGATCTCACTTTGCCGATGCTGAATCCCTTGAACTTGAGGATATATTTCTCAATCGGTTGAAAGAAGTGGGGGCTCGTGCAGTCATCCTTCGTTGCGGACACATCCTCAGCGATCGCTCCCAAGCAGTAAAAAACCTACAACGTTTCGCATTTATTTCACCATTGATTCCAAGTGGGCTGAGGAGTTGTTGTATTAGTGGAGAGGAAGTTTTTGAGGCCATCGATGCCGAACAAAATTCGGCATCGCGACATGGCCGAATCATAACTCTGTTAGGACCGAATCGACCTTGGAAAGAGTTCCTGAAAGATTATTGGTCTGACAACATCTTGCAGATAGTATTACGTGCTTTCTGCTCTGTACTTGGTTTTTTACTGCTTGGTCATCTAGCTGCCTTCTTGTTGAATTGGCTGATCAAATCGGGATTGATCTCTTGTAGTTGGAACTTTGACACCCTAAAACCAAGAACTATGCAGGAGTTGTTATCCCTCGCCAACAAGTACAATTTTAAGTATGTGAAAGTCGTTGGCTACAATAATGGTGTGATTCACTACGGCGATCGCTATCCAGGAAAAACGGTCATTTCAACGATAAATTGCAACCGCATCATTCAAACTGGAGACAAGATCATCAAAGTTGATTGTGGTGCAACCATTCGCCAGACTCTCGACTTTCTTACACCGGAGCAGGAGCCTTACGTTATCCCGAATTACTCCTATGTCAGCATGGGGACAGCATTTTTTATTCCGATTCATGGTTCAGGCCTCAACTACACAACCATTGCAGACAATATCATTAAGGTAGTGCTGTACGACCCGAAAGAAGAGCGATTCATTGTTACTTCCCGTGATGAACCGACCTTTAAACAGTATATATTTGATATGACAAGCGAAGTTTTATTACTTCGTTTATACCTACAAGTCAAGCCGAAAGCGCAATATTTTCTGTCCAAGGAGAAGTTATCACACCCAAACAGTCAACTTTTGCTTGACGCCTTCTGTGATGAGACTGCGACCAACGTTGAAATCCGTAAGTCTAACGTCAAGAATGATATTGTCTATGTGTATAAGTATTACAGCAATCCTCAAGAAACAACAGGGTCTAATGGGCTTGAACTTCCCCGCGATTCATTAGGTAGTTTGTGGGATCGGCTTGAAGAGAAACCGATTACCTCCTGGTTGTTGCATGTACCGGAGCGCTACCTATTTTGGAGTGTCGAACTTTTCTTGTTTGAGGAAGAATTTATAAAGTTTTGGGAGACTCATAGATCGCTCCCAATTCGTAAGATCCAACTACGCTATGTTAAATGCGACGGCTTTCCTAACTCGCCGTTTCGCGATCGTGACTGCATCTCCGTCGACTTTGCCCTGTTTCGTAAACATCGCCAAGTATTAGAGGAGTATCTTAGACATAATTTTGCGGTCATTCGCTATCACCCAGGCAAACATAGGAATTGAAGCTTGGTTTGTAGTTGGGATGCAAGCTCCCTTGCATTGCTTGAAGACTTATAATATAAGTTTTTAGCAAACATGATATAACTTAAAATTATGTATCAACCTACCCTAGTCGAGACATTTGAGGAAATGCTCCAGAATCGGCTACCCAACTTCTATCGACTCTATCTCAACCCCTATGTTGCACAGGCATGCTTCTGCTTGGGCGAGTACGTAAAAACTACATGGAATCAACAGAATAACTATCAAACTTTCCTTGCCAACAGCTTTGATGAAGCGCTCAGTGGTGCAATTAAACTTGCCCGCTATAACTTGAGTTTAGCCAAGCGCTCGACTAGCGGGTTAATCTTCGATCCCCACGCTCAACTAGGGCCATTCGTCAAAACTAAAGCTAGGGATGAGTACGTGGAATTTCTGCCTGGCATCATTGTGGTTGATAGTGCTGAGGAACTTCAAAGAGTAGCTCGATTGTCAGACCGCTTCGGCTTCCTAGTAATACTTGCACCCTGTGATGAGACAGTCAAACAAATGCGTCAATTGGTAGAGCGTGATGATGCTTTAGCGATCGCCAGCGTGAATCGCGATCGCCTTGCTGAACTAAGAAAGTCAGAACTCAAGAAAGCAAAAGAACTCAGCCCAGACATTGTCATCTTCGATGAATCATTTGTGAATAATGAGGTTCCTTTCGGTGCATTCACAGCCCCAAAAAAACTTTATGACTGCTGGAATCAACCTAGCAAGAAAACGTTCCACTCAACAACGTTTCAACCTAACACCGTTTCGAGTCTGCACTTTATGCGTTGTCTTGCATACACAGACGCCACTTTTTGCCAAAGTATTGCCGAACAGTTAGAGCTAATACAGACCGACATCAAATTTCGCGCCCAAATATTTAGCGATTGCTACAATCCTTCTCTGCTCAAGGCAATGAAATTAACGAAATTTATGACAGCAGATGTTGAAGCATCCGGAGAGTTTATTTACTCCGAGGGTCGCCAGATTTTTGATAGCGTTAGTGGTGTTGCATGTAGCATCAGAGGTCACAATCCACAAAATTACCTTGAAGAATTACGAAGCATTGAGGATAAAGATGAACAAATTGAACTGACTAATCAATTACACAAATACACGGGGCTTGAGAATATGTTACCTGCTGTCAGTGGAGCATCTGGAGTAGAGAACGCACTGAGGCTTGCCCTAACAGTGCAACATCCGCGGCGACATATTCTAGCTCTAAAAGGTGGCTTTGCTGGTAAGACTCTATTTGCACTCACAGGAACTTGGAGCACTTCATACAAACAGAATATCGATCCACTCTATGCTAACGTCATTTATATCGATCCGTTTGCCGACGATACAGTAATACAGCTCGAAGCAGCCATGCAGAAGTATCCCATAGCAGTAGTCCTAGTTGAATTAATACAAGGTGTTAGCGGAGTTCGAGCAATACCTGAAGCAGCGATCGAATATCTCCAGACGCATCGGGAGAAGTATGGTTACTTATTGTTGATTGATGAAGTGCAAACAGGAATGTTCCGGACAGGACTTTTTTCTCGCTCCCGATCGCTCGGCTTGATTCCAGACTTGTTAGTCTTAGGTAAGGGAACTTCTGACATGATGTTTCCATTTAGTATTGTGCAATATACAGAAAGTATTCAGCAGAGGTTGAACGCTCTGGAGTCAGACTTAATAGAGAAGATTCGATCTCGGTACAAATACCCCGTTGGGTATCGCACAGTGCTAAACGTGCTACAACACTCTGAACAGATGAGACTCAGCGATCAAGTCATAGAATCAGGGATACTGTTTGAGAAGCTACTGCGTGAAGGCCTAGCTTCATCTAGTGCTGTACGAGATGTAAGGGTGTTCGGCTTGTTAATCGGAATCGAGTTGAATGATACCCATTGGCCTCAGCGTTGGTTTCGCAAGCAACTATTTTGGTTCTACCTTGCCAGCATGTTGAAGCACTCTTCCTATTCAGTATTAGTCGGGTTTTGTCAGGCTGAACCTAATGTGTTAAAGATTACACCGCCATTGACGACAAAGCCGGAAGAACTACGGAAGATTTGTTCTACAATTGTAGAGGTATTAAATCGACCATTCATTCCGTTGTTGGCTTCAGGTATCACTGCAATGATTTAAGGAAGAAAGAGAAAATTATGAATCAGTTATCCGATCGTCCGATGAGTCTAGTAAGTGTAGAATTTGAGGAACTCTACCAGCGCCATCTATGCCGTCATTCACAATTTGGTATTAACCTCATTCATATTGCAGTATGGTTTGGAATCTGGTATTCAGTTTACGGAATCATGTATTGGTTGATCCCATCATCTTGGATGATGGTAGTATTGGGAGTAAGCTTTCTCATGTTGGTAGCTCCTAACCTTCCGATTTCCCTATTAGTAATGACAACGATCTTCTTGGTTGGAGTGTGTACTTTAGTCTACTACGCATCTCTGCCCTGGGTTTGGGTGTACTTACTCCTAATTCTAGTGTTGTACAAACTTCAGTTGTGGAGCCATAAACTCTACAAGCTCGAAAATGATATGACACAATTCAATCAAAAGTATCCTCCTGGTAAGTTGTTATTCTTTGTGCTCCTACTTTACGATGTGCCGATTATTTTGAAATATCTAGTTTTTGGTAAGGAGGATTGGAGGTAGCTAAGTCAGGATTGAACTTTGGTAGAAGATCGCCGTATTAATTACTCCTCCCTGTAGACACGCTTACGAAAACAGGATTTTTATAGCTTCTTCTGCCATGATAACGATTGCTTAAGTGTGCCCACTCCTTATGTACTTTTCCAGATTTTGGGCATCTTTGAGACAGTTTCACTTTCTTAGTATAAATAGTGATATATAATACAAAATACTTTATCCCCCGAAAGCCTGAAGGTAAAAGTTATAGGGCTGTAATGCTCAAGGTTCAATACCATCATATTTTTACCCTCTAATCCTTTTCTGTGTAACAAAGCCCTTCAATGTTATAATTTTGACAGTGTTAAAATGCAATTAAAACTTATGAGTTACAGTGTAATTTATGATGGAAACTGCAATTTCTGTGTAAGTTTAGTGCAGTTATTAGAGAGTATAGATCGAGGTCAGCAGTTTGAATATATACCTATGCAGGATGTATAAAAATTAAATCAGCTCGGTATTACTGCTGAAGACTGTGAAATGGGAATAATTTTAATAGATCGGAATGCATTAGAATCTCGTTGGCAAAGTAGTGATGCTGTCGAGGAAATAGGGCAACTTTTACCTGGAGGAGATTTGTTTGTAGCTACATATAGAGCTCTACCTGGAGCAAAATGGTTAGGCGCTCGGGTTGATGAGCAGGTTCGAGAGCGGCGTTATGATATGTTTGGCAAACGTGATACTTATAATTCAGCCTATCCAGTTAGTTGTAAAGCTTCATTATCTTCAAATAACGTTTAAAATCAGGCTAATAGCAAAAGAAAACCACTTTTCTTCAGAAGTAGATGCTAACTTTCATTTTTATCTGGTTTGGACAAGTTACCTCCATAATTGGTTCAGGTCTCACAGGATTTGCTCTGGGAGTATGGGTATATCAAACTACCGGCTCGACAACACAATTTTCCCTAATTTATTTATTCACTGAACTACCTGCTGTTTTAGTTGCCCCTGTATCTGGAGCGATCGCCGACCGATGGAATCGTCGCTGGATAATGATTTTAGCTGATACAGGTTCAGGAATTAGCACCCTTACTATTGCTTTGCTGTTATGGTTTGGCAAGCTGGAAATTTGGCATATTTACTTAGCAATGGCTTTTAGCTCGATCTGCAAAGGATTTCAAGACCCAACCTATCGGGCTAGCCTCACTCTACTAGTTCCTAAAAAACATTTTGGTCGTGCTAATGGCATGATTCAACTAGGTGAAGCTACAGGAAAATTATTTTCCCCCGTACTTGCAGGAATACTACTAGGAATTGTCCAACTCCAAGGAATCATCCTCATTGACTTTGTCAGTTTTGGGATTGCTATATTGACCTTGTTGTTTGTACGCTTCCCCAAACATCGGCAAAATTGCAGACAAGCAATAAAAGATAGTCCACTTTGGCAAGAAATTCGCGATGGTTTAAATTTTATCTTAGAAAGATCTGGTTTAGTCGGTATCTTGATATTTTTTGCGGTCACAAACTTCACTATTGGTTTAGCTCAGGTTTTGATTACACCAATGATCTTAGGTTTTACTAACACTGAAGTGCTGGGAGCTATTTTATCCATTGGTGGTAGTGGCTACCTATTTGGTGCGATTTTAATGAGTACTTGGGGAGGGCCAAAACAAAAAGTTCGAGGAATATTCGGCTTTGAGATACTACTCGGATTAGCTATCTTGCTGATCGGGCTGCGTCCATCACCTACCCTCATCACTCTTGCTGCTTTTTTAGGATTTTTTAGTACGCCAATGATCGTTGCCTGTGCTGGTGCAATTAGGCAAGTCAAAGTTCCGCTAGAACTTCAGGGTAGAGTTTTCGCCATCTGGGGAACGATCGCCTGGTTATCTTTTCCATCAGCCTATATTACAGCAGGTCCGTTAGCAGATTATGTTTTTCAGCCACTGTTATTAGAAGGAGGGATACTCAGCGATAGTATAGTAGGAAGTTTAATTGGAGTAGGCGAAGGGCGTGGTATTGGTTTACTATTTATTTTAGTAGGAATATTCGTCATCATCGCTACTATTATTGCATATCAGTATCCTCGCATTCGATTTGTGGAAGATGAATTGCCAGATATTAAGTAACTTATTAATTTGTGGGAGGTAATTGAATTTGTCTGCCAGTGCTGCTTTTTTTGATTTTGATGGCACTTTAACCAAGAAGAATGCCATAGAACATTATTTACATTTAATTAGCCAAAATTTGTCGCTGATTAATCGCTGCTTTTTAGTAGTCAAGATTTTCTTGTTTATTCCTTATTACTTTATAATTTATCGCATCAATCGTGAATTATTTAATCAAGTATTTTATCGCAATTATCGCCAATATTCATGCAAGGAAATGAATGACAGAAGTCAAAAATATTTTCAATCAAAGCTACAACATAATATATTTGCTGATGCCAAACATTGTATTGCAGAACATAAACAGCAAGGACATTTGTTGATCTTAGTGACAGGTTCACTAGATTTTATTGCTAAACCGTTAGCAGATTTTATGGGATTTGACGCAGTTTTAGCTACTGGTCTAAAAACTAAACAGGAGTATTATACTGGAGAGATAAAAGGTGTATCTCTGCAAGGAGAAGAAAAAGCTACAGCAATTAAAAAAATAGCTCAGGAATTAGATATAGATTTGAGCCAAAGTTTTGCCTATGGAGATAGTTTATCTGATTTAGCTATGTTAGAAACTGTCGGTAATTCTATTGTTGTGAATCCTAGTCAAAAATTACGCAAGATCGCTCAACAAAGAGGTTGGAGAATCAATACTTGGAATTAAGAATAAATTGATAACTTGAGCTAGCAATTCTCATATTGGTGAGGTACAAAGGTTTCTGGTTTTGGGGAGTCGGGAGCGTTCGCTATAACCTAACTATTATCTTTTTCCCAATTTTGCATAAGTACCACATTGATATAAATACGATGTCATCAAGGAAATACAGTAGTATTCGACAATCTTAATCAAATTAGGTTTGTTTGAATAAACGTATGACAACATTCAGAATAGAAGATCTCCCTTATCCCTCTTAACACCTATATTCGCAATATTAGTTGCTTCTGCTGCCAAAGCCCAACCCATTAGCAGAGGTAATGACGGTACAGGTACAACTGTGAACCAAAATGACAATCAATTTAATATCCAAGGAGGCACTCACAGCAGAGACGGGGCTAACCTATTTCATAGCTTTGACCAATTTAACTACCACACCAATCAAACCGCAAACTTTCTTACTACCCCAGACACCAGCAACATTCTTGGTAGAGTACAGGCCTCACGGGGTGACAAGCGCCTCAAAGTCATTGTGGAATAAGGGCTGAGAGTATTATATGTGCGTCAAAATTCCTGGTTTTTTCTACAGGCTTGATATTAAACCCCGTCCTTAAGGGCGGGGTATTAAGGTAAGAGCAGGAGCGAAGTTCCTGCTCTTACTTCTCAAGGTGTGTTGAATTATTATTCAAGTTACCCCCACCAGAAAACTCATATCAGTCAATTAAAAAATTTTTAGTCACTGTGCGATCGCGCAGCGTCACGGATGTTTGATCGCGGAGGGCGGACTGTTGTCGAGCGCCAGGCTTTGATGCACCTCGTCACAGAAAAGACGACAGAAAAAATCAAATCATTTGTAGCATTGACATTACTCTTAATCCCCTTTGATAATTCAGCTTTTTGTGAGGATTGAGATTCATCAACTCTTGAACAATATGGACTAAATAATCCCAAGCCATCACCCATAAATAACCATACCTACCCAAAAATTACGATGACGTAAAAAATAAAAAATAGGAGTGAAACACAATGAATTTTGATCAAATTCAAAAAACTATTCAAGAAATGCTCCCTATTCAAAGAGAGCTACAAAATAGCCAATTACGGTTACAAGAAGAATCACAACGACAACGGTAAGACTTTCAAAGACTGGGCACGAGAATTTGAATTAGATGAGAATAAACATATAATAACGATGCTACCGGACATGATATGAAATCCTCTCACGATCAGGACTTACGCATTTTAGGGCTTAAACGCTATACATAGTGTTGCGCTATAGTTTTAACTTACTATATATAGTGCTTTTGCATAATTCCTGACTATCCTTACCCAACAATAACAGGTGTACTAGGAGGTATCATCACAGTGCCATTACCATTTAATACTCCTGAACCTGCCAAGTCACCATGATAAGCATTAGTCAACAATTGTTTAATATCACTAATCAAGGGATAACGAGGATTAGAGCCAGTACATTGATCATCAAAAGCTTGATCTGCCAAATCATCTAACCAGGCGAAAAACTCAGTTTCACTCACCGAGACTACATCCTTAATCGCCTTGGGAATACCCACCTGAGCTTTCAAGTCTTCAATAGCAACAATCAACCGCTCTACCTTTTCATCCTCAGTTTCACCACCCAATAGTAAGTAATCAGCAATCCGAGAATAACGCCATTTAGCATTTGGATACTTATACTGAGAAAAAGTTGCTTGCTTAAACGGTGCATCGGTAGCGTTGTAACGAATAATATGAGAAATCATCAACGCATTCGCTAAACCATGGGGAATGTGAAAAATAGCTCCCAATTGGTGAGCAATGGAATGGCAAATACCCAAGAAACCGTTGGCAAAAGCCATACCCGCCATTGTAGCAGCATAGTGCATCTTTTCCCTGGCTTTCGGATCATTAACACCATTGTGATAGGCAGAAGGCAGATATTTAAAAATTAACCGCACCGCCTCCAAGGCCAAACCATTAGTATATTCAGAAGCCAATACAGACACATAAGCTTCCACTGCATGAGTCAAAGCATCAATACCTCCAAAAGCAGTCAAACTCTTGGGCATATTCAGCACCAATTCCGGATCCACTATCGCCATCGTAGGAGTCAAAGCATAATCCGCCAAAGGATACTTAATATTATGCCGGCGGTCAGTCACTACAGCAAAAGGTGTCACTTCCGAACCTGTGCCAGAGGTAGTAGGCACCGCCACTAGAATCGCCTTCTCTCCCAAAGCTGGCAATTCATAAACCCGTTTGCGGATATCCATAAACCGCATAGCCAAACCTTCAAACTCAATCTCAGGATGCTCATACATCAACCACATAATTTTGGCTGCATCCATGGGGGAACCACCACCAATAGCAATAATCACATCCGGATGAAATTTCCGCATCATATCCAAACCTTGGTTCACAGTATCCAAGGATGGATCAGGTTCCACATCATAAAAGATGTCATATTTAATCCCAACTTCATCCAGCACATTTTCCAAACCGTGAGTCATACCTAATTCATATATAGGTTTGTCAGTGACAATAAACGCCCGTTGTTTACCTGCTAACTCTCTCATCGCAGTAGGCAAGGCTCCATACTTAAAGTAAATTTTTGGAGGCACCCGAAACCACAACATATTTTCTCGACGCTCTGCCACTGTCTTAATATTGAGCAGATGGTGAGGTTCAACATTTTCACTAATAGAATTACCACCCCAAGAGCCACAACCGAGAGTTAAGGAGGGATCAAGTCGGAAATTGTAGAGGTCGCCGATCGCCCCTTGAGAGGAAGGAGTATTAATCAAAACCCTAGCTGTTTCCACTGTATCTTCAAATCGTTTGATATGGTCGGTATTAGCAGGGGAAGTATATAGGGCTGCCGTATGTCCGCGCCCACCAAATTCCACTAAACTTTCCGCTTTCTCCACAGCCTCCTCAAAATTTCTAGCCCGGTACATTGCCAAGATAGGGGAGAGTTTTTCATAGGCGAAGGGTTCCTCTGTATTAATATTCTCAACTTCACCAATAATCACCCTAGTTTGTTCCGGGATGGAGAAACCTGCAATTTCAGCAATTTTTTGCACAGGTTGACCGACGATTTCTACATTCAGGCGTCCGTTGACAATAATTTTGCTACGCAGTTTATCTTTTTCTTCTGGAGTTAGTAGATGAGCACCTCGATCAATAAATTCTTGTCTAACTTTATCGTAGACACTATCAACTACAACTACAGATTGTTCACTAGCACAAATCATCCCATTATCAAAAGTTTTGCTGAGGATGATTGAGGAGACTGCCATTTTGATGTGAGCGGTGTCATCAATCAAAGCTGGAGTATTGCCAGCACCAACTCCTAGAGACGGATGACCAGAGGAATAGGCAGCTTTCACCATTCCCGGCCCGCCAGTAGCCAGAATCAGTTTAATTTCTGGATGCTGCATCAGTTGTTGGGATAGAGGCACAGTCGGTTCATCAATCCAACCGATGATTTGTTCTGGTGCCCCCGCTGCCACTGCTGCTTCTAGAACTACTCTAGCTGCTTCGCAGGTGCATTTTTTCGCTCTGGGGTGAGGAGACAAAATAATTGCGTTACGAGTTTTGAGGCTAATAAGAGATTTAAAGATTGCTGTTGATGTGGGGTTAGTTGTGGGAACGATTCCGGCTAAAATTCCTACAGGCTCGGCGATTTTTTGGAAGCCAAAAGATTTGTCTTCTTCAATAATTCCACAGGTTTTTTCATTTTTGTATTTGTTATAGATAATTTCGGAAGCAAAGTGATTTTTGATCACTTTGTCTTCTAATACTCCCATACCTGTTTCTGTAGCTGCCATTTTGGCTAGGGGAATTCTAGCTGCGTTGGCTGCTAGAGCTGCTCTTTTAAATATCTGGTCTACTTGTTCTTGGGTGTAGGTGGCATATTTTTTTTGAGCGATATCTACTCTCTGTATGAGTTCTTCTAGTTCTTGCTCGTTTGTTATTTTCATAATTTGCTTCTTTGCCCCATTTTCATAATTTATCAGGGCTGAGTTCTATCTTTATTATATTATAATTCTCCTTTCTTATTTTAGAGTTAGCTGGAGTTATTTTATACCAAATCCGCTTTAGTAAGGAGGTA
>JAJEAQ010000621.1 GCA_022822685.1 Trichodesmium sp. jk18x7bins.61 | reverse complement strand
GAAATGATGGATAGTCTGATATACTCTGCCTAAAAACAATGGATGTATAGGAGTAACTTATATTGATACAATCAAATTAGTTCTCAATTAACGTGAGTTCGACAAAAATATAAATCTCTCAATCATTATGCAGTATGTCTTTTGAGATTTTCCGGCCAGCAAAATAGATTCCAACAAGCAGAAGTTATTGAAAATAAATTCTTTTGATTTAGCGATCGCGTTTCATGTGCGTAGCAAAGCTCGCCGGGAAGGAATCGCCTACTAATTCCTCACTTATTGCCATTAAGTTCTATTAGTTGACAATAATAATTTCAACCAGATCACCTGTAAAGCTGACTGAGTCCAAAGTTCAGCGATTCAAAATCCGTCGAACTGACGTTCAATTAACCAGGATCCCTCAAAAAATATTTATTCATAAAACCTGAAGGTAGTAGAAACATTACAAAATCAAATCTCTACTACCTTCAAATATTTCTAAATGAATTTAAGCGACTTCACAGCTATTTCTTTTTAACCCCACTGGGAAATTGTTCAATTTTAGCTATACCATAGAATGTAATGTTATCTTTCCCTACTCGTAGCCTATCTACTCGTAGTTGAGTATTTTCTAAAGCAAATTTATCTAAGTCTAGTAAGTTATTAACATGATATATTAGAGATTTACCTAAATCTACTAACTCTTGATTACCGTTATATTTGACATTAGTAAATTTGATATTGCGTCGCTCCTCCACTTCGATGTTAGCAGTAAAGTCAACATCAATCGGTTGATATAGATTGCCCAATCCAATACTCGTTTTAATTCTAGTGGCTCTATCTTCGGTAATAGTCATTTGAGTATTTTGAAAATGTAGGGATTGTCTCTAATATTTGAGCCTTTGAAGTTTTTCAATCACAAAGGGGGTATTGAAAGAGGTAGTCAAATCTGACTCGGTTAATACTGCCCTCATCGTGGCCTGGATTGGTTGCCTTAATTTGACTTTACCTGTAAAAATTGCACTGAAGTCTATTGATGCAGCTTGTAGGTAAAGCTCCATAACATGGCTCCGAAGGCCATTATACATCTGCATTCCCTGGCCTATGAAATCAAAACCATCCAGACTACCCTGTAGGAGCTTGGCCACGCTCGGCGCGGACATTGGCTTCGACTCTATCAGAGCTTTTAAACAGAGCAGCAATTGCTGCTCCTGCTACTTTGCTGACTAGGCGATCGCCACTTTGATTTTTTATTGGTGTACTGGTAAACAATGCCGTCACCATAATTTTTCAATATTTACCTACCCTGCCATTCTAACGGCTTTGTGAAGAATTGTAAAATTAACTTGTGCTTATCTACTTAATAAGCATTACTTTCTATCTGCTATGACTTTGAGTTAGTGAACCTTTTGCTTAGGGATTTCCCAGAAATAAATTATACATATTGTGAGGTGGGATCCTGCCCGCCCTAAATCCGGAAGAGATGTAAAACCTGATCAATAAAATTGGGAATATTCTTTTGATTTGGAACTCCCTTGTATCATGTTCCCTTAATTACTAATCAAAAAATCTGGGTTTGTAGTTGCGCTTTCGTACTTCCATTCCAGCTCATGTGGTCAATAAAATTAAACTTTTGACTTTTACCTCTCAAGAGGTGTACCTTGGAGACAAGCATCTGTTAGTAAAATACCTGTCAAGTCCACCTGTTCTACTACAACACACAACAAATTAACCCTTTGTAAATTTGTCCCCCGCAGTATCGCCCCACTCAAATTAGCCTCTTCTAAATCTGCCTGAGATAAGTCTGCACCAGAAAGATTAGTACTACTCAACTCTGCTTGAAACAAAATTGCTCTATTTAAGCTGACACCCCGTAAGTCAGCCCCACGAAAATCAATACCACTGAGGTCTAAATTACTAAATATAGATCCATTTAAGAATGTTCCTGCAAAGCTAGCTTCCCTGAGTTGAGCATCGATGAAAATAGCACCCCTTAAGTCTATATTGCGAAAGTCAGCCCCTGTTAAATCAGCTCCAGTCAAGTCTGTACCCCGAAGATTAGCCCTCAGTTTTGTTTTTTGTAGATTGGCTCCAGCAAAATTAGCTCCGACTAAGTTAGCTTGCTAGAAGTCTGCTTCTGAGGGTTGAATACCTGCTAAATCTACACCAGGCAGGTTAAGATTAGCTAAAACTTTAATTTTGCCCATACGGATGGCCGAAATATCTGAATATGTTGATTGGTTCATTGTTATATTCAACAGCTATTAGTTCTTATATATCCTATAGATAAAGTAAATGCTTATTATACAAGAGTTAGCAGTTCTGGAGTTACTGAGCCTGGAGAAGGAATTGCATGGGATGTGAACCTCTGTGGTAGAAAAAGTCATGATTTTTCTAGCTTCTGCTTCCCCAGGCTGTTGACTAATAAACTGATGTTTTTCGGCAACAGTTTCTTCTAACCAAACATTGGGTAATTGAGTTGGCTTTTGAGGTAATTCCATCAAACTCATTTCTGTCAAACGAATGACATTGCTGAGGATTTCTACTAAGGATGGATCAAAATGAGTCCCACTGCGATCGCTACATTTTTCTAACGCCTCTCTCAAACTGATAGCTTTTCTTTTACCTCGTGGTTGAGTCAATTCTTGGAAGTAAAATACTAAGCCGAGGATGGGAGATTTTATCAAGATTTCTTCCTCTTTGAGACCACATCTGGTTTACCACTACCATCCCAGTATTCTAAATGATGGGCAACAATTTGAGTTACAGGAACTAACTCTCCCATTGCCGTTAATAACTGGACACCAAGCACACTCGGAGACTGCCAAAAACTTAAAGTCGCATCATCTAATTCATCAGGTGTGTGAGTAAATACTTCTTTTGGTGCTGATACTAAACCAACTCGAAACAATAATCCGGCTAACCGCAGACGCCATAATTGCAAAGTTGGTAAGTCTAACATTTGCCCTATAGTTTCTGATAGAACTGCTACTTGCAGAGATGCAATCGGATTGTCGCGATCGCGTTCGTCTACTTTCTGTGCTATTCGTAAAAATGCTTACAATTTATTAGCATTGAGGTTGCGACTCACTCGTAATGCTTGCCCCTCTAGCTCCCACAGTTCCTTGGCTTTGCGATTTATTGCAATCATTTGCTGTAGGGAAGTTTGCAGGTAAGAAACTATTCTAGATACCACATCAGTCATATCTGTGGGTGCTATATTTTCAGTAGTTAAAATTTCTTGATGTTGTTTCTTCATCGCGTCTGCTAAAACTGGATTGTAAGGCTGTAATCTTTCTGTGACAATTTCTGCTGCTTTCACAACTAAAGCCTGAGCAAAAGTCCATAAACCGTAGAATTTTCTCTCTATGTCTACAGTTGCTTTACCGTTAGATAAATATTCATCTTCTGATAGTTCATGACAAAGTACCATAGCTCTGTAGCTTGGAGCTAGGATAATTAAGTTCTATTCATTAACTAGACTATCCTGAGTTTCCAGGTTAACTAAAGAGACATTTTATAACTGACTTGTAGGATGTTTGGATAAACCACTATCAGGTACTGCCGCAATCACAATGTGACGACTAGATTCGGCTAGTTGTTCGTAACGATCTACTTCTTGCAGATACCATTTTCCTTGTTGAAATGTTACTCAAACTAATGGTTTAGCATCTGGATTTTCACTACTTGTTTGTAATATGTGGTCTTCTCAAGCATGGCACAGAGCTATTAGTGTATTTTTGAAATCTACTCCATAACTAGAGGGAAGTTTTCCGGCTGGATTTGCTGCTTTAAGTTGATTTAAAGTTGCTTCTGGACTCATTCTATTAAATGATGATTTTTTTATATTTTTGTATTTTATATTTGACTCACTCTTAATATGATAGTGATCCCCTTTTTATTCTATATATACTCTAATGATTTTGTCAACTCCTATTAAATCTTTATATTAAAAAAGTGGTAAAATATATCCGAATATAATTAGGTATACAACTATGACAGTTTATCAAGACAGAGAAGCGTTTATTCCTTATTCTCGGAAAGATATTATAGAACTTTGTATTAGAGATGGAAAATTACCAGAAACATCTTTACAAAAATTTAGAGATTTTTGTTCTATTTTGCTAGCTTATTATCATTTTAAATTACATAAAACACTGGAAATATTAAAAGAAAATTATGCTCCATTTAATCCAGATGCTAATACTAAATATATTGTGGATTACTCTGAATCAGAACTTAGGACGATGAAAGCTAAAGTTGTTGATGCTTTTGAAAAAATTCTAGAAAAAGGTAATTATTTTCCTATCTCTAAGGCTAGTTTAGAACGTGCTTTTCAGGAAATATCTCTAATTGAACTTAAAACAGATATTAATTTCGATGAATTTGAAGAGATGATATGTTACTGTCGGGGAGACATATATAAAACAATAACTATCAAGAAAATTTTCCGAGAATTTGAAAAGAAAATCGATATTTTTGAAAGAGTTGTTTTATTAATTAAATGCACTAACACAAATGATAATAATACTGATGAAAAATCTCTGGAAGGTAGTCATTTAGTTTCTAGTAAAATTTATATTTCTCTATATAAAAATATCCCGAAAAATGATATAGAGTTTCTCTTCCCTAATGTCAAGATTAGTATGACATTGAAAAACCGTTTGATGTTAGTAGTACCGGCTATTGGTGCAGCAATACCTATTGCTCTAAAAATTTTACCCCAACTTTTACTAATTATTGGTGTAATCGTCTTTCTAACTTTTGGTCCGTCTTATGTAGAAAAATTAAATTTGAGAGCTAGTCAAGAAGATGTGAGAAACATGACAGGAATTTTACTAGCTACATTATCTTTATTAGTGACTTTAGGTGGATTTTGTTTTCAACTATATAGTCAATACAAAAGTAAACAAATTAAGTTTCAAAAACAAGTTACAGAAACTTTGTTTTTCAAAAATATCGCTAATAATGCAGGTGTATTTCAATCTTTAATTGATGATGCTGAAGAAGAAGAATGTAAAGAAATTATATTAGTTTATTATCATTTACTGACTAGCAATACATCTCTAACCCCAGAACAATTAGATGACAAAATTGAAGTATGGATGGAGCAAAACTTTAATACAAAAATTGACTTTGATATAAATGGTCCTTTAAATAATCTGAGCAAAATTCAGGGCAAAGTTGTGAGGGGAAATGAATCTGATGATCAAATTCCAGAGATACCGTTATTGACTTACGATCAAAATGGTTATTGTCAAGTCTTGCCCTTAGATGATGCCAAAAAAATAATAGATTACATCTGGGATAATGCGTTTCATTATACTTATAAGTAATATTATGTCCGGCGAGAATAGTGATACAAGTTATAGTTTTAATGGCGCTAAAACCCAACTACGAACAAAAGTTCTTTTATACGCAATTAAGCGGACATGATATTACATTAGCCTTAGTCGTAATTCGTAGGTAATACTAAATCCAGTTTGACGCTTGAATTTTTAAGACAGAGTAAGACAGAAGACAGAAGAGATAGAAGGGAATTTTTTTCAAATTGCCTTGATTAGCCCTCTTCCTGCTTAAGAAGTTTTTGTTCTTCAGAGTATGGAGGCGATCGCTTGCTCTCCTATTATCTATCCAATTCTTGCAACCAATTCGACAAATCCTCCCTACTGCTAAAACTAACAATTACTACTCCTAAATTTTATAACTTTTCCATAAATAATTGTTTAATTTTTTCTCTGACTCTTGTATTAATTTCGCAGGAAAACTTTCTTTTTATTTGACCTAGTATTAATCTCTGCATCCCCATACCCCCTCTTGTCTAGCCAATACAATTTCACCTCTACGGTCTTATAAAAATATTTCCCGCTTCCGTATTTCCTCCAATTCCTTTCCAGACAAATTAGCTTGATTCGCGATATTTAAAACTTTTTCTATCTCTTTAATTTCGGCCATAATACTAGGAATTACTTCTAAACTTCCTGCTTCCTTTATAAAATAAATCCATTGATCTGAGCTGATTTATAACTCTTCTAATTTTTTGTAAAATTTGGGCAATTCTATAAATATCATTGCTAATTATTGGTCTCTGTAATCAAATAATTTATCTTTCTCCTTGAGAACAATATAATCAATATACTCTGCTGTTTCATGAAACAGCTCAAAATCGGTGATAGTTAAAGCAACGACTGGCCTGAGTTGAGAATAACCTTGTCCTAATTTTAATTGATTCCCATAAGTTTTACAAAGATTATAAACAACTCGCTTTTCAAAAGCTGCCACATTTAACACCCGCATTTCAATAATCACATTTGAGCCGTCATTTAAGAGCGCCCTCACATCTAGATAACTATCTTTTAAATCAATTGTATCTCCTGAATTATATGGGTCAA
>JAJEAQ010000490.1 GCA_022822685.1 Trichodesmium sp. jk18x7bins.61 | reverse complement strand
GCTCTCAAATGCCATGAAATTTACTCCCGCAGGAGGAGTTATTACTATTTCAGTTGACAAGGCAGGGGAATATTGTTTATTAAAAGTTCAGGACACTGGAATTGGCATTCGTCAAGAACAAATTCCCTTTTTATTTGAACGATTTCGTCAAGCAGAAGTTTCGGCAAACCGTTCTTATGAAGGCAGTGGTTTAGGTTTAGCTTTAGTCAAAGAATTAGTAGAACTTCATGGTGGTAAAGTAGCTGTAGAATCAGTTTATGGTCAAGGTACGACTTTTAAAGTTTGGCTACAAACCGGAACTACTCATTTACCAGTAGAACAAGTTTTAGAAGTACCTGCTGAATTTGATGCTTCTAAGTTAGCTGTTGAGTTGGCAGATGTGGCAGCAGAGTTAGAAGAAACTGAAGAATTGCAGGCAACTGCTCAGGAAGAAAATATTGCTCAAGTTAATTCTCAACAGGATGCAGTAGCTACTATTTTAATGGTAGATGATAACCCAGATTTGAGAAACTATGTGTCAAGAATTATGCGAAAGTATAATTTTAATGTTGTTTTAGCTCGGAATGGCTCTGAGGGATTTGAAATAGCAAAAATTCATCATCCTAATGTGATTATCACCGATTTAATGATGCCTATTGTGTCTGGTCTCGATTTAATTAAAATGATTAGAGAAGAACAACAGTTGCGGGGTACACCAATTATCTTGTTGACAGCTAAAGCAGATGAAGATACGAGGATTGAAATGGTAGAGAGAGGAGCAGATGCCTATTTGTCAAAGCCATTTAACGAGCGAGAATTGTTAGCAGAAGTGCGTAATTTATTAACTTTGAAAGAGAATGAGCGACGAGTGCAGGAGTTGAATTCTTATTTAACAGAATCAGTTTTACGGCGGTTTTTGCCAGCAGAAATGGTAAAGCGAGCAGCAGAGGGAGATTTGGCTTTGGATTTAAATCCAAAGCCAAGGTTGGTGACGGTTTTGTTTAGTGATATTGTGGGTTTTACTCAGATGTCGAATATTTTGCGATCGCGTCGTATTGCTGAGTTACTGAATGAGTATTTGGGAGAAATGACACGGGCTATTTTTGCTAATGGTGGAACTGTTGATAAGTTTGTTGGGGATGCAGTAATGGCTATATATGGTGCACCGGAAAAGTTAGCTGCACATGAGCAGGTACGGCGAGCGGTAGCTTCGGCGCGGGCAATGTTGAAAGCTCTAGATAAGTTGAACGAGCGTTGGCAAAATTTGGGGTTGATTGGAGATAATGAGGTGCCACCAGTTAGGTTTCGTTGTGGGATTCATCAGGGCAGTGCTGTAGTGGGAATGTTTGGTAATGCAGAGCGGTCTGATTATACAGCTATTGGTCCATCGGTAAATATTGCATCCCGTTTGCAAGAAGCAGCAGAACCAAATACAATTTTGGTATCAGGGACAGTGGCTAACTATATAGATGATCGGGAAATTAGTGAGTATGCCTCTTTGGATTTGAAGGGCATCGATGAGGCGGTTTTAGGTTTTTTAGTTACTCAAGAGGGTATCAGTGCAAGTGGCCAATGATCTAGATGCTTGGAAAATTAGGAAAAAAATAATGGCTAAAATCCATGCTAATCTAGATATTTTTTTTCTGACATACTTGCACATTTATAAAATTGTGCTAATATAATTTTTATATGTATGTAGGCGGGTATAGTTTAGTGGTAAAACCTTAGCCTTCCTAGCTAATGATGGGGGTTCGATTCCCCCTACCCGCTTTTCTAGCCTTCTGTCTCCAGAGCTGGCGCAATTGGGACAAGGCGGGATGATTAAACCGAAATATTATCGATTGAGCTTTAATACACCAGGTGATACTCAATTCCCTCTAGATAGAGGCTTTATTTAAACCCCGCCCGGCGGGGTATTAAGAGGCAAGAGGCAAGAGAGTTATAGAGGATTTGGAAAAAAGTATATGCCTCATAACCGGATTTGTTATAATGTCGGACTCCTTGATAATCCTGCTTTACTGCCCTACTTTAAATATTTGTTCTGCAGTTAAATTAAGCTCTGGGAAAACTGGCGATCGCACTACATCTTGACCTCTAAATAAATTTACCATATACTCTCCTTCTACTAAATGATAAACTGAAATAGTTGGTTGTTTAGGATCGCCAATATAGCGCCTACCTCCTCACCCTAAATAATCAACTATCCAATACTCGCCTATTCCTCTATTTGGAAGCACAAAAACCTATTCTAACTATTCATAAATATAGTTACTATGAGACATATGCGGTAGTTTGTATCATGCCTAATCTCTCGTTGTAGAAAATTGCTAACCCTTGTCAACTTATCTTTACAAGTCCCACCATCTACATTTTGAGCATTAAGTCAAACAAGGGGGGCTGGCAAAGGATTAATATTTTGATATTCTGCTAAATATTGTTGTAGGATTTCCAACTGAGATAAATTAAGGTTGTAATATATCCAACGACCATCCAGGCGACCTTCAATTAAGGAAGCTTCCTTAAGATTTTTTAGATGGAAAGATAGTTTGGACTGAGAAACATTCAGCCGAGTACATATATCACATACACATAGCTCTTGTATCCACAAAAGTTCTAATATTTGGATTCGTAATGGATGATCGGAAAGAGCATGAAAGCTAGCAGCAACAAAAGTCGAGGATAAGTTCAAGGATGTTTGTACCATTAGTTTTGGAGATAATTCCCTTGATCTGATGGCAATTAATCACAATCAACCAACTGGGGTTTGGCCTCGCGCTCTCCCGATCGGGTACCCCCTTCCGATGCCTCTACTTGACTCTTGCCGTAACCATAGAGAGTTGAACAGAGTCAGCTAAATTATACTAATGCCCCACCACAGCTAGAACCACAACCTGCTGTACAACCATAACAATAATTTGCTGTCTGGACTTGTTCAATTATGTCTAGACTATTAGCTTCTAATAACTGAGCTACCGTAATTTTTTCACCTTTCCTAGTTTGAGCGGGAAGATTTTCCATTTGATTAAAGTCACAGTCATAGACATTACCTAAATAATCAATTGATAACTCATTCTGACACATTAAGTTTTCTACTGTTTCAGAATTAAAATTTGATTCTAAGAACTCTAAATAAGGCTGATCTATTTTTCTGTTTTTCAAATATAGTTTAGTTCTGCCTATAGGTAAGTTAGTAATTGTGAATAACTGATTAAACTCGATCTGAAAATTTTCTTTTAAATATTTTTTATAATCTTGTTCTAATTGTTTTTGATTGGGAGCTAGAGAAAATTTATCTGTAGTCGGTAACGAGGGATTAAAAACTAAATCTAAGACGAGATTTGGATTTTTTGCATATCCTAACTGATTTAACCATTGCAATGCCCGAATTGAATGATTATAAACACCATGACCCCTAACTTTGTCTACATTATCTTCTAAATAACAAGGCAAGGATCCCACAATTCTTAGTTTATTTTCAGCGCAATATGCGGGAATATCTTCAAATTCTGTGACAAAATAAATTGTCAAATTAGAACGAACAATTACTTCTTTATTACTGGCTCTAGCAGTTTCGACTAATGGTTTAAAACCATAATTCATTTCTGGAGCGCCTCCAGTCAAGTCAACTGTTTGAATTTGAGGAAATCTATTAATTAATTCTATTAATTGTTCACAAATTTCTGGAGTAAGTTCTTCTGTGCGTTTTGGCCCTGCTTCCACATGACAATGACTACAGGCAAGGTTACAGCGTTTACCGAGATTGATTTGTAAAACAGTTATTTTTTTCTTTGTTAAGGTTTGACCAAGTTGGCTTGAAAAAGGTGTTAAAGCTGTTTGAATCATATGTATTATTTTTTAATATTATGTTCACTTAATTGGGTATAAAAAAACTTTGTTCGTCGTTGCGATGCAAGCGCCATGATGAATATGGGTTAGTTAAGCCAACTAGAAAGCTTTATTTATCACTATCCAACCGGACATGATATAACATAATTAATAAGAAGGAAGAGGGAAAAAAGAAGAAGGTCAATTGAGAGGAAATTCTTAGTTTCGTAGACTATGTAACTTCTGCCTTTAAATCCAAGCTTCTGTGTTTTATTTAAGTCAAAACTACTTACAAATCTGATTATTTTATTTTGACCAAGCTTCAGTTTTCCCTCTTACTTCTTTCTTTATCGTTCGGAATGCTTCGTATTTATTATGTCCCACAGTCAGCGAGGGCAACTAATTAATTATTAGCTAGTTCTGACCATTTTTGGTCAGCTTTAGCAATATAGCCAGGAATATCTTTTTCCCATCTACTTTTTACCTGCTGATTGTAGTTTAAATAGAGTTTTCCATCAACAATTGACCATGCTTCGGGGTCAATGGGAACCAAGTCTCCATTGGCCATAGCGAAAGCACAATAGCCACCATATTGAGGTGCATATTTTTCTGGGCTTTGAGCAAATAAATCTCGGTTTTCAGCACTAGAAAAATACCAGGTTGTACCTTTCCATTGATGTTTGTATTGGCTACTTCCCTGCACTGGTTTACTTTCGTTGAAATAAGCTACGGGATCTGTGCCATCGATAGCCACATCATTTTTTGTATAGATTCTGGCTTGATAGTTTTTACCAGCGCAAGGGTTTCCAGCGCAAGGGTTTTGAGCGATCGCTTCATTGGCAGTAGTATTTGATTCAGTGGTTGGATTAGAATTAGCAACACAACCAGTAGCTGTTCCTATGCTCAAAATAGAAGTAATAGCAAGAGTGAGAAAACATTTGAGTTTCATATAAATTAACTTTCCTGATTTTTCATTATTAACTACAGATATTTATAATTAAATCTAGGTAATATTAATCTTTCCTGAGAGGCAATTAAGAAATAGATAATAATTGACAACTATCGCAATTTATTTGGTAGATAATTATATAATTACATATGGTGGCATCTGAAGATTTTATATCTTATGGAAAATCGTGATTTTCTAATAACTAATGATGGTATTTGTCAGATTTTTGATTCCGTAGTTCACAGAGAAATATCGGCACATCCCTATCGACTTTATCGCTTGATTACAGAGGTAGAAGATATTATTTTAACTAAGCAAAATGACAAAATTCGCCTACAGGAAATTTGTCAAATTGTGCGTTTATTATTAGATAGTTCTCCTTGGTTACAAGTTTTTTACTTGGAGCCTTCTCCAGATACAGGCTGGTCTGTTTTAACTCTTTATGAAGAACCTGGTTTTGATTTAACTGTACAAATAGTTGCTTGGTTACCAGGAAAGGTTTCTCCTATTCACAATCATGCTACTTGGGGAGTAGTTGCACTGATAAGTGGGTCAGAAAAAAATACCTTCTGGCGACGAACTAATGATCTGAAATTCCCAGATCAAATTAAACAAGTTGGTTCTCAAATTTTAGAGCCTGGAGATATTATGAGTTTGATGCCAGATGCTATTCATTGTGTTGAGCCTTTGGGAGAGGAGCCAACTATCACTTTTAATATTTATGGGGAAACTGATTTTTCTCGGCGTTTTGAGTTTGATAATGTGACTAATACTGCTAAAAATTTTTAGAGTCAATTTGTCAATGATTGTTATTTTTCTACGGGATGTTGTCCATAAAAAGGTAATGCTTCTGACCAATGCGATCGCTTTCCTTTTTGCCATTCTAAATGAACTAATTCTAATAGACTTAATACAGATATTCCCAAACTATTTTCTACGTTAATTAATTGCTGGGAAGTAGGCCAGTCTACCAAAGTTTTATCCCATGCTTCTGGAGTCATTACTGTATCTTCTAAAAGGGGATTTAGACCTTTTTCTCCTACCTGATAAATAGCTGTAAATAATTGCCCTCTTTGAGCGCGCATTTGTAGAGATAGTTGTTGATTTTTCCCTTTGTATGACCAAGCTATAGCTGCCAAAGTTGAAATTGCAAATAGTGGAATATCTAACTGTTGAGCTAAAGTTCTAGCAGTTACTACACCCATGCGAGTACCAGTAAAACTTCCTGGCCCTTTAGCAACGGCAATAAAGCTTAAATCTTGCCAAGTTTGAGGAGGCATAAACTCTTGAAGTTTTTGGTGTAAATGAGTTGATAAATCTCGGCCTAAATTCCATGTTTGCCAGCGTATATCCCCAGAAAAATTGCTAATAGCTAAACCTAATTCTGGACTGCTGGTATGAATTCCTAAACCGTACTTTTTGTCTGTATTTTTCACAAGATTTTTTTAAAAAGTAAGGGATTGTGTGTAAAACCGAGGTGAAATTATGGCGTAGTAGTAGTAGAAGGAGGATGGGTGAGGCAGAAATATCTCCTCCTACTCACAATAATTTTAGTTGTCCGCCATAACCCATCAGAATTAAGTACTCTAGCTATCTTAATATTTGCTTGACAAACAGTCTCTTGGTGGTCATAATTATCTTTGGCCTCCCATCGCAAATATAAACAAAAACTGTTTTATAATATCAATTTCAAAAAAAGATAGCTGCAGTCAAACTTTAACTAGGAGCAAGATGCTGGCACTGCTATAACCAGATATAATATTATAATGGCTAGCGTCTTTTTTTCTTGCAGGTTTTTCTCCTCCAAAAGTATTGGAGATGGGCAGCTTTCCCACCTGTGGGGTTTGAGATGATCGGGGAGCTTTACTTATTTGGAACAAACATAGGATACTTAGTATAAAAGTGTTTATTGAACTCCTCTCGAGTTACGAGATTGTATTTTATATCGCTAGGAAACAGTTTTTTAATATCTTCTACATGGAAGTCTCCTATTTTCCATACGCCTTTCTTTTCCCAGCGATTTTTGGCTGCTTCGTGCATGGAAATGGAACGCATTTCAATTATTTTTTCTGCTGTAAAATCTAATGGGTTTTCAATTTTCAATTGGGATTTCAACGAATCAATTATAGCTTTAGTAGTAACCTCTAATCGCTGCACAATTTCTCTAGCATTATCAACATTATTCCTTGCCTCAATATGCAATTTGTTCTTTGGTTTATTTTTTTTAAAAAACTTTTTTTCCTCATGGATAATAAACTCATTAAAATACTCTGGCAAGTTGTTTTCGGCTTTAATAAACAAAGTAATCATAGCCATTATGTATTGGTTTTTTATATTGTCAAGATTTGGCTTATATTCTAAAAATTTTGTTTTGTCTTCTTGACTCAATTCAAAACCATCTTTACCTTGTGACAATTGTTCTAGCCAACGTAGGCTAGCATAAATATCTCCTGTCATATCTTCTATTAATGCATCGAAATACTTTGTTAATTCCTCTGTCAATGTTTTTCTTTCTGATTCTCCTATTTGTTTTGCTCTATTAATTATTTCAAAACTACCAAGCAGGTTTGGAATTCCATATTGCTCTATAAGTACCATCTTTTGTAGAAAACGTAGTTTAAATGGATCTGCAGTTGGTCGCTTATCTGAGCCATGGAATCGAGATCGAACTTTCTCCGAAAAAGTTTTACCTCTAACTCGAAATTCATGTTCGAGCCAGTAACTAGAGGAACCACTATACTGAGCTGTATAGGATTTTTCACATCTTCGCCTAATCTCTCTACCTGACTCAATATGATCTTCTCCCACTACATTAAGACGATCTTTTACCAGAGGTGTTTTATCTGCCTGAGTTGCAACCTCAGTATCGGAGCCTATACGTTGAACTGTGTTGAAAGCATAATTATGGGGAACTACCTCAGAGGTGGACTTTGTTTCTTGCGTCTGTATAGAGTTGCCTAAGAATCCTGATGCTTCGGGTAACTGTTTGGATATGCTTCTAAATTCTGGTCTCCAATCAGTTTTCTTACCTGCTCTGATTTCCTGTGTTGCCCTTGTGCCAATGGCACTATCTAGCTGTAACCACTCTTCTGTACTCAGGTTGTTTGATTGTGCCCTTTGTATTACTGAAGATAAGGAACCATAAGTTGGAATAGAAGAGACTTTCTGAATTTGGGGTTTTGACAACTGAGTTGGTGCTGTTTTCTTTGATATTTGTATTTGATGCATTCTCTTGTCCTATTATTTATTTTGTTCAATCTATTAGAGACTGTTTGTCAAGTAAATATAAAGGTTGAATTCTGGTGGGTTATGGCGGATAACTAAAATTCTGATAAGTAGGAGGATATCTTGTTGAGCCCTCACCCACCCTACGCCTGAATTTAATTCCA
>JAJEAQ010000265.1 GCA_022822685.1 Trichodesmium sp. jk18x7bins.61 | reverse complement strand
CCAAAAAGGTAAGGCCTTACCTTTTTGGGAGGCTCCATGAACAGGAGTAACCGGACGGACTCATAGAGTCTTTTCCGTGAAGGCTAGGGGTGAAAATCCCTAGGGGACTCGGTGTCCCAGTTCAGACGACCAGTTGGCTCCAAGAGTCGGAGCTTTTGGCGAGGTGGCTCAACAGGTCGCGCAAATGAATATAAAATAACTATCTCTTCCTCTTTTCAAAGGTTGGCCGGGGGGATAATTTTTTAGATGCAGTTTCACATAGAGTTAGTATAACTCTCAAAAATAAATACTTATATACCATTACCTCTTACTTTTATGCTTCTGCCTTCTACCACAGTAATTTAATAGAAAAAATTCAGAAATTATGGTAAGCCAAATATCTCAAACTGATAAAAGAAAAGAAGTTATTAAAATTCTAGACTCTGCCTATCCAATATCAACTGAAAAGGCAAAATTAGCAATTCTAGGTGCGGGTGCATGGGGCTCTACTTTAGCAAAATTAGCAGGTCATAATCAACATGAAATACATTTGTGGTCTCGTAGCTTGAATATAAGTTTAGAAGAAGTACTCCAAGATGTTGATATTATAGTCTCGGCAATTTCTATGAAAGGAGTTAATCAAACTGCTGAGAAAATTAAGCAGATTGGTTTACCAGAAAAAGTCATTATTGTGACAGCGACTAAAGGATTAGATTTAGAAACAACACGGACTCCTTCTCAAATTTGGGAAGCAGATTTTCCTAATCATCTGATAGTGGTTTTATCAGGTCCGAATTTATCAAAAGAAATTGATAATAAATTCCCCGCAGCTACTGTAGTTGCTAGTAAAAATACGGCAGCAGCAACGACTGTACAAAAGATTTTTGCTTCTGGTTTATTTCGAGTTTATAGTAGCCATGATCCCATTGGTACAGAGTTAGGTGGAATTTTGAAAAATGTCATGGCGATCGCTTCTGGAGTTTGCGATGGTTTGGGACTAGGTACTAATGCTAAATCAGCTTTGTTAACTCGTGCTTTAACAGAAATGATTCGGATTGGTACTCATCTGGGGGGGCAAACAGAAACTTTTTTTGGGTTATCTGGTTTAGGAGATATGTTAGCAACTTGTAGTAGTTCTTTAAGTAGAAATTATCGGGTTGGTTATGGTTTAGCACAGGGAAAAAGTTTGTCAGAAATTTTAGAAGAATTACAAGGCACTGCTGAGGGTGTTAATACTACGAATATTTTAATTGATATTGCTAATCGAGAGAAAATTGCTGTGCCTATTTCTTGTCAGGTTTTCAGATTATTGAATGGCAAGATTACTCCAGAAGAAGCAATCGAAACTTTGATGGAAAGAGATTTAAAACCAGAGTTTTCTGATTTGTTCTAGATGAATATCATGTCCGGTTGAATACGTATAAATCAATAATGGCCAAAGTAGTCAGGATTGAAGAGGAAGAGAGAAAGGAGATCAAGTAGAGGCTGTCGAAGTTGTTCTCTATTTTATCAACCCGATAATTTTATTGATCACTAATTATCCAGACATGAAATAAAAGGCTCAAACTATTGCAGATTAGTCATGTGTTTTGGCTTTGATATTTGTGATGGTATGCAGGCAAATATAGTGAAAATTTCATAAATTTTAATCTTCCCATCTGGAAAAATTTAGTTTTTTCCTCTGAGCTTGAAATTTTATCAAAACTTATCTGAAGTCCAAACATAGTAAAACAAAGCCCAAGAGGCAGAATGATCTGGGCAGTGGAATTAAGAGCAGAAAAATTTATGCGGTTTTGAGGCTAGGCGATACTACTGATATCAAGTCGCATTAATTAACCAGCCATCAAGTAGGTTTGGTTAAGCACTAGCCTTAGGGAAGCTTATCCGCAGGATAAACCCAACATTATCTATATTTTTGTTGGGTTTCGCCCTACTCAACCCTACCTACGCAATCTCACTTTTTTATTATGGGCATTCAAGGTGACATGATATGACGCGATGCTCTGAGAACCCTTCGCTCAATTCAGGTGTGGATGATTCCACTTCCCAATCAGGGAAAATTTTGCGGATAACTTGAATGTGAGGCTCAACTTCAATCCAAAGTCTTGCGCCTCCAGCCTGACTGCGATTTGGCTTGTGAGGTGTGTAGACGATTTTGCAAGGCCCTAATATTTCAGCTTCATGGCATCGATCATTGCGATCGCCCTGCTTGACAGAAATAGCCGGATCACTGCTATTTCGGTTAGTGTCAATCACCTTATATTTAATCTGACCACCTTTTTATAAGGTAGGGTAAGATTTACAAGCTGCGGTTAAAGATGCTAGCATTACGTTTCTTTCTGATGCCTGAAGTCCAATCTCTATATATATCTGGGCAAGAAAACTGCTAACAATCCATAGAGCATCAGCAATGGCTGCTCGTCTTAGATATGAAGGAAATTTGCGGAAACTCGGATTGTTAACAACTGCGGTTGTGTAGTAATGATGCTTTGGTTGGTTTTTTGCCGTTTGGTTTAGTAGTCTAGAATTAGTGGCGGGTAATCCTAGACGCTCAAGATTGCTGTCTCCTGTCTTCTTATTCAAATTAAGTAGACATTATGTTATACCAATTTTCTCACGATAAAATCAAAAACAGATATGACAGAACCAGAAATTAGTACTCCTCCAGAGGATTCAAATAACAAGAATTTAGCTGTAAATTTGAAAGAGCCTGAAATAAATAATGAAGAGCAAGTAAGCGATCGCGAAAATTCCCAAAATAAAGACTATCTCGATCAGATTCCTGATGAAGTAGAGATGTCTATATTTGACCACCTGGAAGAGTTACGGATGCGGATATTTTATGCTTTAATTGCAGTAGTAATTGGTATAATTGGCTGTTTTCTTGTCGTTAAACCCATTGTCCAATTCCTAGAAATTCCTGCCCAAGGGGTAAAATTGCTACAAATTGCCCCTGGAGAATACTTTTTTGTCACAATTGAAGTAGCTGGTTATAGTGGCCTACTTTTAGCAAGTCCTTTCGTACTTTATCAAGTAGTCAAGTTTGTCTTGCCTGGTTTAACTATTAGAGAACGACGATTTCTCGGACCAATTTTTTTAGGCTCTACGGTTCTATTTATAGTGGGATTAATATTTGCATATTTTGCAGTTGTACCAGCAGCTCTGAAATTCTTTATTGGTTATGGCTCAGGAGTGGTGGAACAACAATGGTCAATTAAAGATTACTTTAGATTTGTATTACCGTTAATGTTTAGTACAGCCTTAACTTTTCAAATTCCTATCTTGCTCATACTTTTAGGTATTTTCAGAATCTTCTCTTCTCAGAAACTAATCTCAGTTTGGCGAGAGGTAGTGCTAACTGCAGTATGTTTAGGAGCAGTTTTAACCCCTTCAACTGACCCTTTGACTCAAAGTTTATTAGGTGGTTCAGTAGTTGTTCTATATTTAGGTAGTGTTGTTGTATTAAAGTTGATTGGGCGATAAAAAATATTGGCTGTTATACAATTTTGAAAAAAAATTTTATGAATAGACATCTCCCTAACCACATCCCTAGGCGCCTCCTTCCATGATTCTTCCTAATACAATTTTTCTGTAACAATGCAATTAATAATTATTTCTAATTTTTTCTACTACTGGCGTCCATCAAGTTATATTAAGCGGATATTAATGGAAAACTGCTATAACTCCGTGCCTCTTAATTCCATGTCTCCTATCAACCAAATTTGTAGCAAATTTTTTCCAAATCGTATTATATCAAATCGACCTAATAAAACATAGATAGAACAAGGACAAGACTCTGACTTGATATTAAATGTAAGTCAAGTTGGTTTAATCGGATTTAATATTATCTCTTTCAAATTAAATGTCAAATAAAGTGTAAATTCGGTTCCGAATCCAAACCATAGCTGTTTCTTGGGATGTTGCTTGCTCCTGTAGTAGCCCCAAATTTTTCAAAGTCTCTAAACGTTGGGATAATTATTCATAAATTTTGTCTGCTAGTCTTTGGTATTTTTCCAGAATATTTTGTAAATTTTATCGATCTATTACAAACAAAATTGTATCTTCTGTAGCACGAAGACTAGCTGTACGATTAATCCCTAATATTAGTGAAATTTATCCAATAAATTCTCCCGCATATCTAGTTGTAATATACTTATTTACCTTTTCTAAAAATACTTATACTGACCATGAAAGTATTAGATAAATGAATCTCCAGGCTCTCCCTCTCGACAGATTATTTCATGCCTAGGAATAATTTTTCTATATCCATTTTCAATCACATCTCGGAGTTCAATATGATGACAATTTCTGAAATAACTAATTTGTCGTAATAAATCTCATAAATTCCATTCAACTCCTTTATTTTTGCTCTTTGCCTGATTTTTGACGAGGGCTGGTGAAAGATTTTTTTGATTTTCTGCAATGGTTGTTAATTCTAATTTTTGATATTTTTGAATTAAATCGTTAATATTGCGAATATGTAAATCTCTTTGTGGAAAAGGAACTGAGATATTCCGAGGACGTAATTCTGAATCGATTAAAAAGTTTAAAGCGCTTTTAATGGGATCTGTGAGCGGAGGATATTTAATTCAAACTAATAGCTCAAAATTTAAAGCACTATCTCCAAACCCTTTAAACCCAACTTTTGGTGCAGGATTAGATAGGACTCTTTTTTCCTTTCTAGCTGCATCTAAAAGTGCTTCTGTTACTAAAATTGTATCGCTACCATAAGCCACTCCAATAGGAATATGTAGGCGACATCTTGGATCTTTATGACTCCAGTTAATAATGTCTTTTTATACTAGAAAATTATTGGTAACAATGACAAAAATCAAATCAAGATTCCGGATGATAGTTGAACGAATTGAAGTTCTTTCTACGGTTCCTGATACGCCATCAACTTCGATAAAATCTCCTACTTTAATTGGTTGAGCAATCAGAATCGTTAAACCACTAATAAAATTACTAATTATATTTTTTAGTCCGATACCTATGCCAATACTTAAAGCGCCAGCAATGACAGTAATTGAAGTTAAGTCAATGCCTGAATTATGTAAGACGATTAAAATTCCGACTATTGTCAGAATGTAATGAATAATGGAGGCGATCACTTCTCTTGTACCTGTTTCTATTCCCAAACTAACTAATATCCACTTATTCATCCACCGTTTTATGCTGCGGGCTAGAAAAATTACAAAGATGATTAATAAAATTATTTCAATAACATTTCTGATGGAGAATGACTGATTACCTAGTTCAAATGTATCTGCTTCAAAGATTTGATTTAATAAATTAAATAGATTTTTTATTCGTATAAATATCCAACTCATGTTTGCACTAAAAAGAAGGAAAAAGGTTTATTTAAAAGGTATTTTGTACTTCGTATGGTTGAATCTCATATATACCAGTCAAACCAAAGTTCAGATTATGGAAGTGCCAAGTATAACCCCAGGAAATATTCTGCTCAATGTTAAATTAACTTTGCACAGGTATAGCAGTACGTTTTTTTGTTAGGACAAAAATCAGGGTTGAAAGGCAAGACTCCAGAGGCAAGAGCCATGTATATGGATGTCCTAACCTTAATGCGTAGCGCTATACTTTCAAGTCAGAAAAATTTATGATTATGCCCTTACTTTCGTCCTTCTTCTTTCTTCTTTTGAGCATCTTTTAGAGAGCAAAGCCAGTTAAAACTCCTCTACCATCCATTCTGAAGCCCTCTCACCTAAATCTATCGGAATACTAACTGCTTTACCTAACCGTGGTCGTTCCTTTGTATTCTCAATGTAGTTCTTGACAGTTTCTACACCAGCAAAACCGTTAATGTAGGTGGCGATCGCCTCTAAATGCTCTAAATAATCAGATTCAGTCATTGGGAATGATACCTGTTCTAAATATTTCCACATCACCTGCACAAAAATTTTGCCTTTAGTCCGCCTGAGTTGAATATCATAAGACTTACCCCACTTGTCCAATAGTAGTTGATGTAATTCCTTACCAGTCATAACATATTTTAGATTCTAGATTTTTCTCACGTTCTTGTGAACTAATTTGAGATATTAGGCTTCTTACCAGATTAAGTCACAAGCATGATAAATTAATGATTTTTGTATCGTAATCTGTTTAAATTTCACTTTGCCTCCCAAAAAACATCTTTTCTCCTGACTACTCACACCTGATTAACTGTCGTTCAATCTATATGAAATTAATACAATGCACCAGGCCATTATTCTTTTTACATTTCTTAATGATAAGAACAGTCAGAGTTAAAATAATGTAATAATAATCAAGAAATAGCTGATCGCACAATGTTTTAATCACTTAAGACAAGGAATAAGAGGCGGACACACTAGGGTTCTAGACGCTGATATTCAAGGCTTCTTTGATTTGAGCCAGTCGCCGACATGTTGAGCACCTCGCCACATGTTCATGTGGCGAGGTG
>JAJEAQ010000664.1 GCA_022822685.1 Trichodesmium sp. jk18x7bins.61 | reverse complement strand
ACTTAATGCGAGTTTTTTCTGAAGTTCAAAAGGTGGCAGTAGAAATTAAAAATCAAGAAATATCCGAAAAATAAGTTTGTATAATGATTCACTTAGATTTTTTTTTAAAAGCATGATTGATTTATTCTCTTCTGTCTTCTCTGCTGTTTTTCCTGTGGAATGTATTGTTTTAACTGGTTTTATCTTTGCTAAAAATTTTCCCGTTGATGAACCTACACTCTCTCGATTAGCTTTGTATGTATTATCTCCTGCATTACTAACAGATATTTTATATCGGACTACTATCAGTATTCAAGAAGCAATTGAGATGTTTATAGCCTTTGGGCTAACTTACATTTTACTTTGTTTAATAGCTTGGGGAATAGGATGGAAGTTAGGTTTTTCTATAGCTGTACAAAAAAGTTTAATAGCTACAACAGCTTTATCTAATGCTGGAAATATGGGTCTTTCTGTAACTTTATTTGCATTAGGAGAAGCCGGGTTAGAAAGAGCAGTAATATATTTAATATCATGGAATCTAATTGCACTGAGTACCATGCCTGCCATTCTCAAAGGAGGGGGGATTTTGCCTTCTATTATCTTTACTATCAAATTACCCATAATTTGGGGAATGGTTGTAGGTTTAATTTTGAACTCATTTGATGTTAAATTACCTCTGAAGCTTGATGATGGTTTACATCTTTTAAGGGAGGCTACAATCCCAGTTTCTTTATTGTTGATGGGAATACAAATAGCTAATAATAGTTTTCAGCCAGGCACTTATGAGTTATGTGCTAGTTTGATGCGTTTGTTGGGTGGCGCGATCGCTGCTTACTTAGTGGGAAAGTTGATGAGTTTAAAAATTCTTGATTTACAGGTATTAGTATTAGAAAGTGCAATGCCCAGTGCTTTAGCTTCTTTTTTGATGGTTAATGAATTTGGAGGAGATGCACCACGAACTTCTAGAGTTGTGGTTTTATCAACACTTTTATCTTTTTTAACTTTGCCTTTGATATTATGGGCAATTAGTGCAACATCTTAATGTTATACTAATTTACAATAAAAATATCACATTTTTCAATGATTCGTGAACAGTAAAAGTTCTGCAAAACCTACTATTGAGTTCTACCAATCTGATCAAATAATGTTCCAAATAATAGAAGTGATTAAAAGACTTGATTTTGATGTCTGCCAGACTAAAAATCAGGCCGTTTTTTTGTCACCAAGACAATCTAATAAATGTCAATAGATAGTCAACAGATAAAAAGTCCAAAATAAATCCTTGGAGGCTGTGCCGATTTTATTTTCATTGTTGACTTGTGAATCCTAACCACAGAATTTGTAGCTAAATTTTTCCAATTAATATTACCTGAAGCTATCATAAATTTTAGTTATATTTGTCCACCATTGAGGTTGTGGAAGATTTACAGCGTATTCCATGTAAAAGTGACACACTGATTTTAATAGTCCAGCACAACAAAAATGAAATCTTACTTCAATACTTCAAAAACTATTTGAAAAGCTGTTGCTACTGCATTTCATTAACCTGGAATTTAGTGTAATTATTAAATTTGTCCCTAAAAAATCTTGAGGCTGACTAATCTACTAGAGGAGACATGATCCATGCTAGTGCTTGATCTTTTTCTGACCAAGAAAAACACTTTATTTCAATATTGCTAAAAATTTTATTACTAGCAATAGCAATCTGCTTCATCCAACTTTGGTCACACACTACCGCTTTTTTCTCAAAATCTTTCAGACGCCGCAGACCAAGTTCTAAGTCTTCAAATAAAGCCTCCGCAGATATCCCCTGCATCTTTTTAACTTCAACATAAACTCGTAATTTAGTTTTAATTTTTAATTTTTCCTCAACTAAAATTGTCACTTTTTCAATATCACTTTTTTCAATTTTTCCATCAATACTAAAACCAAGTATATTCTGATTAGGTGTAGGTATTATAATTTCAATCATAGTAGTTTTATATCTCTAGTATTATTCTTGACTTTAACTCACTTGGCCGAAAGAAATAAGAAAAGAAGATAAAAGCAAGTTAGTAATATGTAAATCTTATCTTCTGATTTTTTTCGTCAATATTGAGTTGCAGTAGCTGCTCAAATTCTTTATTGGTTGGTAGTCTGAAATTAGAAAGGGTTAAAATCCACTTGGAAATTTGCCTTCTTCCTGTTGTCAAAATACTAACGAAACTGTTGCTGATAAAAACGAGGGTAAAGCTTACCTTTTTCCAATAATTCTTTGTGGTTACCTGATTCTAAAACTTCACCATCTTCCATAACCAAAATTCGATTAGCCCGACGTACAGTTGTTAGCCTATGAGCAATAATAAATACTGTTCTATCTTGCATCAATCTTTCTAACGCTTCTTGCACTAAAGATTCAGATTCAGAATCAAGAGAAGAAGTAGCTTCATCTAATATTAATATCCTGGGATTTTCTAATACTGCACGAGCGATCGCGATTCTTTGTCTTTGCCCTCCAGATAAGTTAACCCCCCTTTCACCTACCCAAGTTTGATAACCTTCTGGGAGCTTAGTAATAAACTGATGGGCATTAGCAACTTTAGCAGCTTTTTTGACAGCATCAATATTATAATCTAGTTGACCAAAAGCAATATTTTGCGAGATAGTTCCTGAAAATAAAGTTACTTCTTGAGGTACAATCCCAATTTGTCTCCTCAGACTTGTCAGAGTAACATCTTTAATATTTATATCATCGATGAATATTTCTCCAGACTGAGCATCATAAAACCTAGCTAGTAAGTTGACAAGGGTAGTTTTACCTGCTCCTGAAGCTCCCACCAGGGCAATTATTTCTCCTGATCTGACTAACAAACTGAGATTTTTTAAAATTTGTTTTTCTGGTTGATAGGAAAAACATACATTCTTATATTCTACTTTTCCTCTTACAGGTGGAAGAGCGATCGCTTCTGGTTTTTCTATTACTTTAGGCTCAATATTTAACAGTTCAAAAATCCGATCACAGGATGCTTCTCCTGCTTTAAATTCACTATAATTACTGGTTGTTAAAGAAATTGGATCGATTAACAAAGCTACTCCAGTTACATAACTGATAAAGCCTTCTCCTGTTAGGTTTCCCTGGGATATTTGCCATCCCCCCAAAAAAAATAACAAAATCACACTCATTGCTTCTAAGAAACCGACTACTACAAACTGGAGTGCTTTAATCTTTTCGGCCATGTATTTGGCTTGTCGGTTTTGTTCAGCTTCAACAGAAAACTGTGCTATTTGATATTCTTCCGCAGCAAATGCTTGAACTATTCTAATACCATTAAATACTTCTGTGATGAGAGCTGATAAATTAGAAGTACGATGTTGACTTTGATGGGAAAAAGCAAGTAATAATTCCCCAAACCAACCTATTAATAATGCCATCAAAGGTGCAATTATTAGAGTTCCTAGAGTTAATTGCCAGTTGATATAGAGCATATATCCCAGCACAACTATTAACTGTAAAATGCAAGGAATAAATTGGTGAAAGAACTTATTAATAACTTCTCCAGTACGGTCAATATCTTCTGTCAGCCGATAGGAAAGGTCTCCAGTTCTTGATTTTTCAAAGTAACTGATATTGAGTCTTTGTAGGTGAGAATAAACTTGTTTACGTAAGTCTAGGGCAATGGTTAAAGCAGTTTTGGCCATTAGGGTGTCTTGACCATACTGTACAGTACCCTTAATCAAAAAAATGATAGCTGCTAGGCCAGCAAGTTGAGCGATCGCGCCTACATCTCCCATACCTATATAACCAGCCATTTCACCCATTAGCCAAGCTAAAATTGGCCAGAAAATTGTAAAGGCAAACGTACAAGCTAACGCTTGCACAATTTTTGGCCAATGCTCGTAAATATAGGGCAAGAGCTTGCAGTAATTAGAGCTAAATTTCAAGATGCCAAGCTTAATATTATTTTTGAAAGCACTCCATGGCGCATCAAAGATTATAAATATAGAATAAGTCTGCTTGGGTCAAATGGACGTTCAAGAGTGAGTCAATAGGGTCGTGCCTCAAGCTATGATTAGCTTTTGCCCTAGCATAGTTATCACGATAACACAGTAATTATAACTCTGACTTACCTCATTTAAATTATAAGTTTAATATCTGGACTGGGCAAAGGATGCAGTGGAAAAGATGAGATTTCTATACTAAAAATAAAAAAACTTGCTTTTAGTGATTTAGCATGATAAAAACTATCTTAAGTCAAGTTTTGGCTGCCTCTGGGAAAAGCCCCAGACTGAAATTCTCAGTTTGAGATGAAGTTTTTTTGCTGGTTGTATTTTCCTGGGGTTAAGAGAGCATGCATTTCTTATAACTCGCGATCGTACGCCAGCTAATCCCAGGCACGCTCCCAACTCCATCTATAATCGATGCGCGGTTAGTGCGTTCAACCTAGGCAGCTCCTCTATAAAACCTAGTTCTTAAGAACATGGGTCAACTAGAGTAGAGTAGGATGTGTACCTCACTGTAAAAAGCTGTTAAGGGGAATCCCACAAAATTTAGCTGAGGAGCCTGATTTGCCCCACGGTGGCGCATTCCCTAGCCTCCTGACTGACTTCTCCGCAAACGCTTTCACTGTGGGACAGGGAGTCTAATATGGGGAAGTAATTCCGCACACAGCCCCTCATAAATCCAGGCGTTTAATGTGCTATATTAGACCCCGCCCCTCCCGGTGAGGTTGAAATAGAGAAGAAGCAGAAAATTATGACTCTAAAATCAAATATTTAACAAGTTAAGTGGGCCAATCCCCTTCACTATAAAGCGCTGTCAGGGAATGTCCCTTGATGTTGTTCTGACAGTCTCTAGTAGACTTCAGTTGCCTGGACTGTTTTAGGCTGCCGCCGACATGAAACATGGAGTGAAGAGAAATTGCGTAGCTCCGACCAAATGAGGCAAGCAAAAGGGTCACGTGTAGGAGCGTTTCCACAGAGAGCGTCAATCTTTGTGATATTCTGTAATATGCTTATTTCAAACATCTTTCGATGCTTTTGGCATATATGGGGTCTCTACATCTGCTAAATCCTGAAAACGAAAAAAAAGACAATCCGAAGGTTCTCGGAAGTTTTAACGACTGTTTGAATCATGACTTAGGGGTTATAACCCGGAGTCAAGGTACGAACTAACTTGACACCAAAGGATTATCTCCATGATTCGTGTTTCAGTACCAAATTAGACGCCTGCAATTGAGACTCACCCTGTAGATGGGTAGGTAATCGGAGCGGGAGAGGTTGAATTTAAATAAACTGAGGAATTTTTTTATGGAAACATTAGCATTTTCCCATTTAGCCTACAATCAGGAAGACTCTGCAAATAGAGAGTTGACTGCTTGTGTAGACTTCAAAAAGCTATCTAGCGTTGCTGGAGTTGGTTTATTATCTGTTGCCTCTGTAGTTGGAGCAATGAGTGTAACTGCTGATTCTGCTTCTGCTAGTCATGGTTACGATGGCTATGGCTATGGTTACGATGGCTATGGTGGCTATGGTCGCGGTGGCTATGGTGGCTATGGTGGCTATGGTCGCGGTGGTCGCGGTGGTCGCGGTGGTCGTGAGTATAGTAGCTACTACAAGTACAAGGAAGTTGTCCGTAAAACCTATAGTCGTTCCTATGGTGGCTACCGTAGTTCCCGTGGCCACCGGGGCAATCCTGACTATTACTGCTACTAATCATCAACAGCAATCATAAAAAAAATGTTTGTTGATGATGTTCCCTTGGGGTTTCACAAGGGGAAGTTCTTGTGAGTCGCTGAGAAGCAAATTTGACCCCAGCATCCCTTACTCCATCTATAATATTCGATTTAGATGGAGTGGGTTCAATTCTTAAGTCCCTACAAGACAAGAGCTGGGTAGTCAAAGAAGATTGTTGTCAAACATTTCAGAGGAGTTATGGAAACATTAGCATATTCTCATCTAGCTACCGCCGAAGAAAGTTCTACATTTGAACCCATCTTTGAAGGAGTAAATTGGAAAAAGTTCTCTAGCTTAGGTCTGATGGGTCTTCTGTCAGTTGCTACTATTCTAGGCGCTATCAGTGCAACTGCTAATTCTGCAGCGGCCTGCTACAATCCATGTCGAGGTTATGGCCGTCGTCATGTTCATCGTCCTCAGTATCGCCGTGCTGCTTACAGTCAGCGTCGCCGTCGTGGTGGATATTATCTTAGCTATGGCCACCGTGGAGCTAGTGTATACAAGTTACAACATCAACTAGGAACCATGGGCTATTTCCATCATCCTCGTGCAACTGGCTATTTTGGTTATAAGACTAGGTTTGCAGTTAAAGCTTTCCAACGCGCTCATGGCTTAAGACCAGATGGAATCGTTGGACCTCGTACCAGGGCTGCTTTAAGTTATTACTAAGAAAAAAATAGCAACCTTTGGGAGAAGCCAAACATAAAAAAACAACGGTCTGAAGTTAACCAGGGTGTTTGACACCCTGGTTGAATAAGACTCCAGGGTTTCAACCCGCAGTAAAAGTCTGCTACAATGGCCAAATGCAAGTAATAACAAGGTTTGTCACCATGGCCTCTAGCTAGTACGGTGAGATTCCAGCGGACAGGAGACGGGGACACAGTTTCCTACGACGGCTCTTAGCAATCAACGCAGCTAGATCAGTGATTTCCTGCTCCAACATCTTGAGTCAGACCACTCGGAAACTCACAAAAAGATTATCGCTCACAGCTAGGTATGAATCTAGTCTCCGAGTGTAGGAGTTTGTTGATAGGCTTCAAGCAAATGTGAATTAATGAGGGACTGTGTGCGGAATTAAATTCTGCACTTTAAACACCCCATCCCATTGGCGCTGGAATAACCACAGAATCCTGGGTGTTTCAACCCCGCTCAGATGTCAAACTTACTTCACAAATAAGCTGAGTTTGGGGCTGATCCCAGAGTTTCTCTGTATGGTCAGGTGGCCGTTCCAGGTCGGAGCTTTCATGTAGCTTTAGCTAAAACAAGAATTGCTTCTTCCCCCTCCCCTTTGAACCGTGGGTGACAGTTTCCCATCATTCCGCTCCAGCCTCACAAACAGCCTTTTAACTTGGTTTTTAATTCCAAGTTCTTGCTGCAAAGATTCTTTGACGTAGATTCTTAACAATTTTCCTGGCCTGATTCCAGTCAATCTGGCTCCATTCCAATTGTCCTTCAACGACCTTTGTCATTTTTGACATCTTAACTTTTGTCGACCTTAAGTTTCTTTTGTCTGAGCGTCTTTCCCATGAGACTCAGGAGAGGTCGGCTTTGACTTTTCGCCTGTCGCCGGCATGTTCATGTGGCGCTTTGGAAGAAAAAACTTCGAGCCCAGTCTCCACCTAAATCAAAGATTTTAGAGCAGGTGGCCAGGAATGAAGATTAACGTGATACAGCAATTGAACCTCTAAGACCAAATCAAAGATTATGGTCTTAGATTCTAGGAACCAGTTACCCAATCCCCCCATTCCGACAAGTTGAACAATTCTAGCAAGAATCAAGTTTCGACTTGCTCGCGGATTCCCCAGGCTCACCGCCAATCCGGAGTGATTTCTTCCTCTTGCGAGAGTCTGTTGATTCAGACTGGGGCGTAACTTTCGCAGCACGCCACCAGTAGTGAGCATTAAACTCAAGTTCATCAGACATCGCCGGGATGGGCGGGGTTTCTATCACCACTTATATTAAGAAGCAATATCCCAAGACATCCAATTCACCTAACGAGCCAAACCTTACGGTTATAAGAGCAGTTCTCTTGGAGGTTCTTGATAGAAGGTACGGCCAAAACTCATAGCTAGGCGCGACTATACACCAATCATCATATTTTCTTGTTGGTTGTTTATCCTTTGGTTTTCACAACTATACGTTTCTCGTGACTCGCGATCAAACGCCAGCTATCGGCAAGCACACAAATCTCTATCTATAAATCTCCGATTGAGATTAGTACGTTCAACAGAGTTATCATTTTTGGGGCACGACGAAATATTTGAGTTGTTATTAGTTTCAGAGCAATGAATCACCTTATTTGAGAGTTTTTTTGCCAAGGTGGAGTAGCAGTATACTCACCATAAAAGAGACTAAATTTCCCAAAAACTTTCAGCCAATGTAAAATAGTTTGCTTAATATTTTGAAATAATGTTTGATATTGATTGACATGGAGTCTAGGGGTTCTTAACATCTTTTTTGATCCTCTATTTTGTAAATATAATTCTATTAGTTATTTTAGGATACTTACTAATAGTTTATATTGCTTATCGTAATTAAAGTTAATAAAAAACACTGAAGTTGTTAAGTTAGTTTTCACTTCAAAGTTGAAGCATGGAGGCTAAAGAGCAAAGCGAAGGTTTTCAGTAAAAAAAATCAATGCCTGCAATTCCTCCCCATCTTGTATATGGACAGGAAATCCTTGCAGGGCAGTTGATTATAATTTGGTTAGTTTCGTAGGACTAAAACAGGACAATGGGAATACCTGACAACCCGTTCAGCAACAGATCCTAGTAAGAATCGACCCATACTATTAGGTCCTTGAGAATAAATCACAATCAATTCAACTTGCTTTTTCTGGGCATAATCCAAAATTTCACGACCAGGACTCCCGATCGCCACACTGAAATTAATACCCTGATATTCAGGTTTTTGGAATTTTTGATCAAATATCTTTTCCACATACTCTTTGCGAGTATTGTCATCAACCGTATGCCACCTGACTCCTGGTTCAGCAGGATTAAGACGAGGTAAAACATGAAGAACTGATAAATGAGAAGCATCTGCAATAAATTCTAGAGCCACATTGATTGCCTCAACAGATTGATCAGAAAAATCGATGGGCACAAGCACAGAATTTCTAGGAAATATACTCATGGCACTTATTTATAGATAAACAGAAGGGTTCTGCCGAAAAAACAAAATTTATTTGCGGGTGTTGGCTACTGTTGTCTGTAATCTAGATATTTTTAACTAGGCTTGATTCTTGTTAGACTTACCAAAGACTTTATGTCTGTTTAACTGTTGCATATGGTATAACTTTTCTGGTGGATAATGTAGGGAGAGGTTTGATGCCTAAATCTACACTAACTACTGCTGTATTTTTGAATTTTGAAAGTTATTGAATTTTAAGTTTTGTTTTGACAGACTTTTTTATATCTCAGGCTCTTTCTTGACTTTGGTATTATATTTTATCAAGCCTTATGAACCACTAGAAGAACAATTTAGAAGAACTCAAATTCTCTATTAAAACTCCTATATTATAGGGGTTGATTATGTTAATTGTCAATTAAGTCAAAACTCTCCTCTACTGAGACGACTCATATAATTTTGCAAATCCTTTGCTACCTGACCAGACAATAAATAGCCGCCTAAAATATTAGGAAAAGCCATCGAAATTAGAACAGCATCACTGAAATTAATCACAGAAGCAGGGTTAGATACTGAACCAACAAAAGTAGCAACTAGGAACAAGATTTTGTAAATCACTAATCCCTTGCCACCGGACAAATAATCCCAGCAACGTTCGCCGTAGTAACTCCAAGAAATCATCGATGAAAAAGCAAAACAGAAAACAGTCATCGCTAGTAAAATTGGAAACCAGTCCACAGCAGTAGCAAAAGCTGCAGAAGTTAATTCAGCACCTTTGTTAGCCTCTCGTAAAGCTGCAAACTCTTCAGCATTATAGACTTTAGTAATTACAATTACCAACCCTGTTATGTTACAGACCAAAATAGTATCAACAAATGGCTCCAACAGGGCGACTAAACCTTCTCGAATTGGCTCATCAGTTTTTGCTGCTGAGTGAGCGATCGCCGCCGAACCCACACCTGCTTCATTAGAAAAACCTGAACGTTGAAATCCTTGTACAATTACTCCAATAATACCACCTTCCAAAGCTTGAGGAACAAAAGCACCAGAGATAATAGTAGCGATCGCCCCAGGAACTGCTGTAATATTAGTCAAGATAATAAATAAGGAAGTCAAAATATAGATTAGACACATCAAAGGCACAAGAGTGCCTGCTACCATACCAATGCGTTGAATCCCACCAATAATGACTAACCCTACTAAAACAACTAGCACTAGCCCATATCCCCAATTAGGCAATACTGGAAATACGCTAGAAACAGCACCATAAGACTGATTAGCTTGGAACATATTACCACCACCAAAAGCTGCACAAATGCAAAACACAGAGAAAAGTACAGCCAAGATTCTACCCAAAGTTCCCTGCCTCATTTCTGCTAAACCTTTAGATAAGTAACGCATTGGCCCACCAGAAATAGTACCATCAGCTTTAACAATCCGATATTTTTGCGCGAGAGTACATTCGACAAATTTACTGGTCATACCAAAAAAGCCAGCAATTGTCATCCAGAATACAGCACCAGGTCCACCGATACTGACGGCCACGGCTACACCTGCGATATTGCCTAATCCTACTGTTCCTGATAAAGCTGCTGCCAAAGCTTGAAAGTGGGAGACTTCCCCTTCATCGTCAGGATTGTCATATTTTCCGCGCACAATATCAATGGCGTGTTTAAAAGCACGAATATTAATAAATTGCATGCGGATGGTGAAAAAAATTGCACCAATAACCAACCATAATACTATAAAAGGAAAACCACCGATACTGAAGAAGAGGATGTTAGATATGACACTGGTAAGACTCGAAAAAGCTCGATCAATGTTGTCGAGAAAATTCTGTCCTGCTTCTGGTTGTGCTGCTAAAGCAACAGTGGGAATTAATAAGAATAGGATTGTATATAGCCAAGAGAGTCTTTTCATGTTTTAATTCGACCTGAATCAATGATTTTTTTCTTAATTCAACATTTATACCATGAAAGCACAAATATTTCACATATAGTCAAGATAAGCACTAACTTTATTTTATACCAATTTTAGCTAATGATTTTATCAATAGAGAGATAGTATGGCCAATAAATATAACGTTTATTTACCATTAATTAATCAAACCTTGTCTTGAAAAACATGGTTTAATATTAATAATGCTCATTTAATCAATGTTTTTTACAGATGACTCCCTATAAGTTGCTTCCATAAAAGCTTGGCTATGACAGTGATTCTTCAAAATATTGAAACTGAATATTTGCCTACCTAGTATCATGGCTGTAGTCAATATTTAGCAATTAGTCTTATACCGATTACTAAAAACATCGCTTGACTTGGATTGTCTATTATTTATTGCATATTATTGGCTGGAGTTAATCCATGGTATTTATTAACTTTGGCTCTTTTTATCGTCATTTTTACCAGCCATCAGGTATAGCATTTATTTTTCAAAAATGGTATTAGAGACTGTTTGTCAAACTGAGATTAAATTCTGGCGTAGGATGGGTTAGGGATCCATATCTCCTCATAATCACCATAATCAGGACTTACGCCAAAGCACTATATATAGTAATTTAAACCGCGCAACACTATATATACGTTTATTATCCCCAAATGCGTAAGTCCTGCATAATTTTAGTTGTCCGCCGTAACCCACCAGAATTCAACACTCTAGCTATCTTAAATCTTTACTTGACAAACAGTCTCTTACAGGTTTGAGTTTGGCAACATTAGACATTTTGGAGATGTCGGTAATCATATCATATTCGGCTGAATATTTATAAATAAATAACGGCTCAAGAAGATGCTTTGCTTGATTCCCCTCTTTGAAATGGAGGTTGTCAGGAGGATAACACAGAAATTATACGGATAGAAGTTGGTTATAACTAATTATCCCAACATGATATAAGTAACAGGAGAAAAAATATATAAAACAGGGAGGAAGAAAGATTTATTTTTTCTGCTGCCAGATGTCTAATACTAATAGATGATCACTATATTGAAGATTGATTTGCTGAAATTATTTCTCCTGTGCATAAACGCTTTATATACTTTTCTAGATCTCTTGCTACTTTACCACAGAGGAAATAAACACCAAGCAAGTTGGGAAATGCTAGAGTTATTTTAGGGGCATCACTAAATTTAATTACTGCTTCTGGGCTAGTAACTGCACCAATAAATACACATACTAAAAACAAGATTTTATAAATCATTACACTGCATTCTCCAAATAAATATTGCCAGCTAACTTGACAATAGTAACTACCAATAATAAGTGAGGAAAAGGCAAATAAAAATACACATATCGAAAAAATAATAGGAAACCAACTGATAACACTGGTGAAAGCAGCTCAAGTCAGTTCTGAACCACCAAAAGTTGCAAAATCAGGATGATTATAAGCGCCAGTAGTAACTATTACCAAAGCAGTCATGTTACAGATGATGATTGTATTAATAAATGGTTCCAGTAATGCCACTATTCCTTCCCAGATAGGTTCATCGGTTTTTGTTGTGGTATGAGCGATCGCTGCCAAGCCCAATCCGGCTTCATTAGAAAAAGCTCCGCGACGGAATCCCTGTACTAAAGCTCCAGCCAAACCACCTGCCATAGCTTGAGGAACAAAAGCACCATGAATAATACTAACGATCGCATCAGGAATGGCTGTAAAGTTAACTAAAATCACCCACAGAGCAGGGAAACAGTAGATGCCACACATTGCAGGCAGCATAGTCGCAGCAACTTCAGCAATACGTTGGATACCACCAATAATCACCCACCCTACTATCAGTGTTAGAATTAATCCATAAAGCCAGTTTTGTTGAGCCAAAAATGGTAGTGCATTAGCAACAACTACTTGAGACTGGTTAGACTGAAATAAATTCATACCTATTAACCCCAAAATATTTAAAAATGGGAATATTATCGCTAAAATTTGACCTAATTTTTTTTGCCCCACATCAGCCAAACCTATTGATAAATAATACATTTGTCTGCCAGCGACTGTACCGTCTGGTTTAACAATGGGATATTTTTGGGCAAGGGTACATTCAACTGGTACTCATGTCCAATAAACCTGCGATCGTTATCCAAAAAGCTGCACCAGGCCCCCAAAACTGATACCAATGGCAACTCCAGCAATGTTTCCTAGCCCTACGCTTCCAGATAGAGTAGTTGCCTGGGCTTGAAAATGGGAAATTTCACCTTCATCATTGGAGTCATTGTACTTACCCAAAATTACATCAATTGCGTGTTTAAAAGCTCGAATATTAATGAACTGCATTCGGATAGTAAAAAATAGGCCACTACTAATCAGCCAAAGAATAATAAATGGTATCCCTTGCTCCCCTCCAATCGGATAAAAAATTATAAAATCTGCACCTTTTAATATTTGGGAAACTGTAGCATAAATCTGGTCTAATATCTGGTCAATATTGCTTAATTCCAATAAAAGCATCCTTAATTAATATTTTCTGTCAAAATGTTAATTTATTCTAGCACCATAATTCGTCTTTAAAATGAATTATCGCTCTAATTTTCTTTCAGCTTAACAGCGAAGATATTGGCATTTTATGCTTTTAAAACAGCAGTTGCATTAATCATAGCAGCATACATCAAATTAAGTTCTAATTACTGTTACATAGGTATTGGGAACAGTTAATAGTTATAGTGTCATTTCATTAAAAATTTGCTTCCGAAGTTAAATCTAGGTATTTTTGATTATATTGTCTAATTGCGATCGCACTCCATCCTGTCTGCCAAGCTGACTGAAATTTATACAACATTTGTAGGATGAATAAGCAGTTAGCGTTGTTACAAAATACCAGAATTAGCGTTATTTTAATTATCTTAAATAAAGGAAAAAAGTTACGAATAAAGTACCTGATTTGTATTAATCAATACAGCTAATTAGAGATTAAGGCTTTGAAATGGATATTGTTGTTATCAGTGCTGACACAGATGACTAGACTAAATGTTAAGTAATTGCCTAGTTATGTAAATTAACGCAGATAAATCTCCAGTAATCAAATCTCATCGAGCAGATCCATCAATCTATGATATTTCTTGACATAAAGTGAAGAATATGGTTAGCTTAAAAGCATACTAAAAACTTTCTTGATGTTGAGTTCAATTAGAAAGTAATCATCAAGGTATTTTGTATACAAAAAACACCTCTCCTGCACTTCATCAACCATTTAAGCCAGCAAACGATATAATGGGGTCAAAACACCATGAAAATTCCACTTCTAGAGAATTCAGGTAAGCATCAAATCGAATTTTCAGCCACCAACAAG
>JAJEAQ010000710.1 GCA_022822685.1 Trichodesmium sp. jk18x7bins.61 | reverse complement strand
AGACTCCTCACAGTGGTAGATGGGTGCCTATTGAATGATGAAATAGAATCTGTGTCTATAGAGGATGTAGAGAGCGGGCAGACTGAGAACAATTCATGCATGTATTGATTGAAAGTTTTTTAGAAAGTCTGAACATAGGTGTTCTCAATTTCAAAACAGATTGTCAAATAGAGGAAGCACTCGCCTAGCTAGGCGAATTCTCAAAAATAAGATATCAAAACTACACCTTTGAGCCTGTCGGCGAAACGTTGAGCCTGTAACCGACATGAATGGCATTATGCATGAGAAATGTGAGAGAGAACTCTCCCGTGACTATAATGAGCGCACTTCTAATTCAGAAGATAGGTTTGCTGTCCACACAGGGTTTAAATATCACCTCAGCTCATACCGCGATCGCTCATCTATCGGTTGAGCTTGTCGGCGACAGGCTCAAGAAGAATCCCGCGTTGTCGCGTTAGGGCAACGGAGTGAGTATGTCAATAGAATCTCAAGAAGATGTATCCCTGGTTTTCTCCGGGGCAACCTCCAGTAATTTTAGGTGCAGGAAGATTAGAGCTACAGAAAGATTTTCAAACTCTAATTCGTGCTTTTGCAAAAGTGCAACAAGTTCAATCAGCAAAGTTAGTAATTTTAGGTAGTGGTAGAGAGCAGAAAAACTCAATTCTTTAATATATGAGTTAGGCTTAGAGAAAGATGTAGCTCTGTTAGGTTTTGTGGAAAATCCTTATGCTTACATGGCTAAAGCAAGTGTTTTTGTGCTTTCTTCACTTTGGGAAGGTTTATCAACAGTGTTGATTGAATCAATGGCTGTGGGAACTCCTGTTGTTTCTACTAATTGCCCAAATGGACCAGAAGAAGTTTTAGATCATGGTAAGTATGGTGAACTTGTGTCAGTAGGTAATACTGAAGAAATGGCAGAGGCGATTTTAAGGGTATTATCTGGTGAAGCTAAATCTGTTGATTCAGATTGGTTGAAGCAATTTCAATTAGAAACAGCAACTCAAAAATATCTTGATGTACTAAAGCTCTAGTTTAGTCCTGAACCCATGACTAAAGTTATGAATTTTACCCAAAACTCGTTGCTTTTAGTTGTTGCCGACATGAGACTGAATAAAACTTGCTTTTAAGGTCACTCCTGATTTCAAAAGATGTGAACATTTAGATATTTTGTGTAGTAGGCTTCTTGCTGGCATAAATAATATTATCAGGACTTACGCAAAAGTGCTATATATAGTAAGTAAAAACTATACTGCGACACTATATATAGAGTTTAAGGCTAAAAAATGTGTAAGTCCTGATTATGTTATGCTGAATCTAAGTTTCCCTAATTTTAAGGATAATAATGTAATGACAGAAAATCAGATTGATTTTGCCGTTGCTATTAGGGCATACAACGCAGCAGATCGTTTACCTGATATTCTAGACAAACTCAAAATTCAGGAAGGGATAGAAGAAATAAACTGGGAAATTGTTATAGTTGATAACAATAGCAAGGACAATACAGCTCAAATAATCGCTGATTACCAATCTAATTGGAAGGAAAAGTTTCCTCTAAAATATTTTTTTGAACCCCGACAAGGAGCATCAATTGCTAGAAGAACAGCAATGGAAAAAACACAAGGTTCTTTAGTGGGTTTTTGGGATGATGATAACTTACCTGCACCTGACTGGGTTGCTCAAGCTTATGCTTTTGGAAAGTCACACCCCAAAGCAGGTGCTTATGGGGGACAAATTCATGGGGAATTTGAGACTGAACCACCTCCAGATTTCAAGAAGATAGCCGTGTATCTGGCAATTATTGAAAGAGGTCAAAAATCTTTTTGCTATAACCAACATCAGAAAAAAAGTTCTGCCACCAGGAGCTGGTATTGTTATTTCTAAAAAAGTATGGCTAGAAAGTGTTCCTGAAAATTTATTACTGACAGGGCAGGCTGGAAAGTCTTTGACTCTCAAAGGAGAAGATATGGAAATTTTAGCTCATCTACAAAATGCAGAATAGGAAATTTGGTACAACCCGGAAATGCATCTCTATCACAAGATACCTTCCTGGAGATTAGAGCGGAATTATTTAGTATCTCTAGTACGTGGTGTAGAGGTAAACAGAAATTATATTCGGATGATGAGATTGAAATCTTGGCAAAAACCCCTAGCATTTTTAGCTGATCTAGTTAATGATTCTCGGAAGACTCTCTCTTACTTTATCAAAAATTATACGGTGCTGAAAACTGATACAGTTGTTGCTTGCGAAATGGCACTATTATTAAATATTTTAGTTAGTCCATTTGAGCTATGGAAAGCACAGTTATTGGGGAAAATATAGATAATTGAAAGGATGAGCTAATTGATGAAAGAAAAGATTAAATTAGTTATACCTGAACCAGGCATAGAATTTCTCAAGTCAAGCTCAAAGAAAATACAAAAAATAACTTTTAATTTTGTTGTTAAATCAAGATTTTTAAGTTCCTTATACTATGTATTAAGATCTAATAAGTTTAGCAGAGAAAATCAGGGTGTTATTTATGGTCAATTAAAATATTACGAAGCTCTCCAATCGATTCTAGAGAGTCAATACCTTTTAAGGCGTAATATTCATCGTCTTGAAACAGGAATTCTTATGAAGAATAGGCGTGATGTTTTTGCTCTTGATTATATAGAGGAAACAGTTAAATGTTATGAGTATGCGGTTTTAGGTAAAGAACAAGACATTTCTGATTCCGATGAATTGCAGTGGGCTCATGATGTTTTAGAAAATTACTTCAATATTGTTACTTCCCATCCCATTATTGATAAGGCAAAAAGTAGTTTCTTGGCTATCTCTAGTAAATCACAAAATGATCAAAAACGTATTCCTTATCAGCGATAACTGAGCGTTCCACCCCCTGTATCTTATGAAGAATTATTGCAATTATCACATCGACGTAGATCAGTAAGGTGGTATTTACAAAAAAAGTGTCCCACGGAATTTAATAGATCAAGCTATTTTGGTAGGGGCACAATCTCCCAGCGCATGCAATCGCCTACCCTTTGAATTTCATATCTTTGATGAACCTGAGATGGTAAAAAAAGTTTCATCAATACCTATGGGAACTAAAGGTTTTAGCCAAAATTTCTCTGCTATTGTGGTAGTTGTTGGTAAGCTGAGGGCATATTTTAGTGAAAGGGATCGTCATGTGATTTATATTGATGCTGCACTGGCTTCAATGTCATTTATGTTCGCTCTAGAAACATTGGGACTTAGTTCTTGCCCGATCAATTGGCCTGATATAGAAGAGTGTGAGAAGAAAATGACTTCTGTGCTTGTTGACCTAGAACCTGATGAACGTGTAATTATGCTAATTTCTGTTGGCTATCCAGCTCCTGATGGTATGGTTCCCTATTCACAGAAAAAAGAACTTGATTTACTTCGGAGGTATAATTAATCATGATATTTGAAATTCAAGGTGTAGATTTCATTAACAAAGGAGGCGAGTTAATGACTCATGCTGTTGTACAGCATTTTTCTAGTCTACACAAAGATCACATAGTGGTAGTTCATCTAAGAATGGGTTCTTTTCAAGAAAGGGAAAAAAGCTGGGTTATATCATTTAACGTGGGCTTATGTTGAGAAATTTCCTAAAGTTGGTCTTTTGATCAATAGTTTGACTGGTTTGCTACCTCAAAAATTACGCCACTCTCTCAAGCTGATTACATCAGAGGAAGTTCAGGCTGTTTTAGATGCTTCTGGTTTTACCTATAGCGATCAGCAGGGAGCTAGGATGGTGGAAATCATGGCTAACAGAATTAAGAGGCGAAGAAAAGAAGGTAAAAAGATTGTATTATTACCTCAAGCTTTTGGGCTATCCGAGTCAAAGCGTGTTAAGGAAGCTTTTTTGGAAATCCTAGGAAACGCAGACTTGGTATTTGCCAGAGATAAAGTTTCTTATCAATATCTCCAGAAAATTCAGGGTTTTACTAAAAGTTGTCCGCCGATCAAAATATCACCAGACTTTACCAACTTAGTCAAAGGCGAAGTGCCAGAATATTTTAATACAAAGTTGCGTAAGGGTTGTATTGTTCCTAATTTTAGAATGGTACAAAAAACTACTCAAGATATAAAAGAAAAATACATATCTTTTTTGGATATGTGTATTAAACATCTTCTCAAAAAGGAAATAGAGCCATTTGTTTTAATTCATGAAACTAGCAAAGACTATGAGCTAGCTTTGAAACTGCAAGGGAAAGTAGGGCGATCGCTGGAAATAATTCAAGAACCATCGCCGTTATATATTAAAGGAATATTGGGTAATTCTTTTATAGTTATTGGTTCTAGATTTCATAGCTTAGTTAGTACTCTTTCTCAAGGAGTTCCTTGTTTAGCTACAGGATGGAGTCATAAATATCAAATGCTTTTTGATGACTACAACTGTTCAGGGTGTTTAATATCTCCTGTCGAGTCTGAAGAGAAAGTATATAATGCTCTTGAAGCTATAACAGAAGAACCAAGTCGTTCAGATATTATGAATCGCTTGAATATAGCCAGTCTAGAGCAGAAAAAGCTAGCATCTGAGATGTGGCAAGAAGTTGCTCAACTTTTGGAATCTTAAAAAGACAAGTCAAGGTTTTGTAAGTGCTTGACATCATCTTGTAAAATTTGTAATAAACACTAATTATAGCCAGTCGCTCTCATATATTTGATTCGAGATTTATTGAAGCGATCGCAATACCAGATATTCTATATATAATTGTCACTTGAGCAGATAAAAATTTGCCAAAACTCTTAATCTGCAAAGCTTGTAGTCAATCTGGAAGGAAAAATATTTAAAATAATTGCTGTATCTAGGTTTTAGCTATATTTTTAACATGCCTGGCGGGAAGATAAGCGCTCTCCCGGTAGGGGAGCGTCGGGATGAGAGCCAGCGTTATGTTTTCAGGTACACAATTAACAATCAACAATTAACAATCAACAATTGATAATTGTTGATTAATCTATTGAGCGACAACTCTACTAATTAACTGCATATTCTGTAAATCGTCTCTTGAAAGGAGAATGAAAACCAATAACAATATCATGTTTTGGCACTCCTAAATCCACCAACTCTTGAGCAATATCTATTTCTGTTGTATTGTGCTGAATCCAAATTTTCCCATCTTTGATGTCTAAATGTAGAATACATCCATAAACTCGAACCTGATTTTGCCAGCCTATATTAACAATTTGAGAGTGATGATTCTCTTGATCGCAAACAAATTGTGATTCTATATTTGGATTAAGTGGTTTATAGTTCGCATATTCTTTGAGTAGTTGTTTAATTAATTTACTGTATTGATCTACATTATCCATTGTTGAACTACCTCCGAGACTGGTTCATAAACAATAAATTTAAGTTGTTGTTCTTGGCTAATTTTCTTAATCAATTGGCGTCTAAAAAATATCTCATAAGTCTCAGTTGGAACTGCTAAATATAGCTGACGTTGAGCTTCAACCTCACTCAGAACAAATCTATAATTAATAAATTGGCCTAATGCTAGGTTAAATTCTGAGACTGTAGAACTACCTAAAAAACTTTTGACTTCCACAGCAATTTTTTCATTTTCTCGTTGTGCTGCCAAAAGTTGTTCTGCACCAAAATCAATATAAATCTCAATATCAGCTAAGTCAATATGAAGTGGATCGTGGGTAATATGCCAACCATCTTTTTCCAAAGCGTTTCGTACTGCACTATGAAAAATATCCAGAACTGGCATTAGTTTGTTCCTGTGAAAATAACTCTACCCAGAAACTAATTTCCAGGTAAATAATCAATCATTAAACCATTAAAATTACTTCGCCTTCACCAACTCGGCCTCCTCTTTTTTCCCAAATATCAAACTACCATCCACACAATCAATCACTACAACATCTCCACCAACAAACTTATTCTCTAAAATCTGGTTGGCCAGGGAATTTTCTAACTCTCGCTGAATTGCCCGCTTCAAAGGCCGCGCCCCGTAAACTGGGTCATATCCTACTTCAGCAATGTGGTCTAAAGTTGCAGGAGTCAACTTTAAACTAATCTTTTGTTCTGATAATAACCTCTCAATTCGCTGGACTTGAATTTCCACAATTTGACGTAATTCACTCTTACTTAAAGTATGGAAGAATATAATTTCATCTACACGATTCAAAAACTCTGGGCGGAAATGCGATCGCAACCCGGTCATAACTCGCTTATACATCTCTTCGTACTTAGAATCATCTCCGGCGACGTCCAAAATATACTCACTACCAATATTGCTTGTCATCACGATCACAGTATTTCTAAAATCAACTACCCGCCCTTGAGAATCAGTAATCCTACCATCGTCCAATACCTGCAACAAAACATTAAACACATCTGGATGCGCCTTCTCCACTTCATCAAATAAAACGACAGAATAGGGATGTCGCCTTACTGCCTCCGATAACTGACCCCCTTGGTCATAACCTACATATCCTGGTGGTGCTCCAATCAACCGAGAAACGGCGTGTTTCTCCATATATTCCGACATATCAACCCGCACTAAAGCGTCATCTCGGTCAAACAAAAACTCAGCCAAAGCCCGCACCAACTCTGTTTTACCTACTCCAGTTGGACCAAGAAACATAAACGAACCAATGGGACGTCCAGGATCTTTCATTCCAGCTCTAGCTCGTCGAATCGCTGCAGCTACAGCTTCTACAGCTTCTGATTGCCCAATCACTCTTTGATGTAGATGTTGTTCCAGTTGCAGCAACTTTTGACGTTCTGACTCCAATAAACGATTGACTGGAATACCCGTCCACTTGGCAACAATGGCAGCTATATCCGCATCTGTAACTTGTTCTCGTAGCAGAGAAGAGCCTTGAGCTTGCACTTTGACTAATTCTGCCTCTTTAGCTTCGCGATCGCGATGCAGAGTTTCGAGTCTGCCATATTTTAATTCGGCTGCTGTATTCAAATCATAAGCCCTTTCTGCTTGTTCAATTTGTACCCTTAATTTATCCTCTTCTGCTTTGAGAGAGTTAATTGCATTCAACAATTCTTTTTCCCGCGACCATTGAGAGGAAAACTTTTCCTGTTTTTTCTTCAAGATATTAATTTCATTTGTAATGCGTTGCCAAGCGGGAGAAGTTCTCACAGGTGAGCTAGCTTCAACATTTTGATCTGGCTTCGTGCGTTGCAGTTCCCCTTCAATAGAAAGTTTCTCCATTTCCAACTGCATGATGCGTCTGTCAATAGCTTCTAATTCTACTGGTTTAGAAGTAATTTCCATTTTGAGCTGTGCTGCTGCTTCGTCTACCAAGTCGATCGCCTTATCTGGTAGAAAGCGGTCTGAAATATAACGGTTAGATAGAGTAGCCGCTGCCACTAGAGCAGAATCAGTTATTTTGACTCCATGGTGGGTTTCGTAGCGGTCTTTTAATCCACGTAGAATAGAAATGGTATCCTCAACGCTAGGTTGACCAACTTCAACTTTTTGAAACCGACGTTCCAGAGCGGCATCTTTTTCTATATGTTTGCGATATTCATCAACAGTAGTGGCTCCGATACAACGCAATTCCCCACGAGCCAGCATTGGTTTGAGGAGGTTCCCCCCATCTACTCCGGAACCAGAACCCCCACCGGAGCCTGCACCAACTACTGTATGTAGTTCGTCAATAAAGAGAATAATTTGACCATAAGAGTGAGTAACTTCTCGCAAAACCGATCTCAGGCGTTCTTCAAATTCTCCTCTAAATTTGGCACCTGCAATCAGGCTACCCATATCAAGGCTAATAAGTTGGCGTTCTTTCAGAGATTCGGGAACATCACCGTTAACGATACGTTGGGCTAAACCTTCTGCGATCGCTGTTTTGCCTACCCCTGGTTCCCCAATCAATACAGGATTATTTTTTGTCCGGCGGGATAAGCAGCTAATCACCCGCCGAATTTCTTCATCTCTGCCAATAACGGGATCTAGTTTACCTGCTTTAGCCAGCTCTGTTAAGTCGCGCCCATATTTTGCTAAAGCATCGTAGGTGGCTTCTGGGTTTTTGTCTTCAACTTTGCCACTACCTCGAACTGCTTTAATAGCTGCTTCTAGTTGTTCAAGTTCAACTTTTGAGGTGGTTTGTGGACGTTCAAAACCAGGGCGAGTAGGTAGTTGGGGAGTGCCTCCAGTAAAGAGTTTATTTCCTAGGCGTTTGTCTTGGTAGAATGCAAGTAGTAGGTGTTCAACAGCAATAAATTTATCTTCCCACTTTTCTCTAGCTTCATCAGCGAGGTCTAAAAAAACTTCCAGACCGCGTCCTAGATAGAGGTGTTCTATGCTACCGACTTTGGGTTGGCGTTTGGCAAAAGCGTCTATTTGTTGGAGAAAACGTTCTGCTTCTATGCCAGCGCGGTTTAAGATTTTGTTAGCCATGCCTTGTTGTTCTAGGAGAGCAATGATTAGATGTTCTACTTCTAGTTGTTGGTTTTGGTAGCGTCTGGCAATGTCTTGGGATTTGACTATGGCATCCCAGGCTTGTTCTGTAAATTTGCTTGGGTCAGTTGGCTGCATTTGAACTATTTTAAATTTTTACCTTTGAGATGATTTTTTGATGGTTAGATAAAACTATTTATAGGAATAATGGTGAAGATAGGGATGGGTTAAATTGTTCAAGATTACGGCAAGGGATATACAGAAGGGAGATTAACTTGAGGATGGCCACCCAGGCGCTCTTGAGGTCGCGATCGGCAAGAGGCCTCTGAGGAGGTTTTGGTCTCCTTACTTCCCTCTTACAACTTTGAGCGAGTTAATCCTCGAATAAATTAACCCACCACACCTATTGAAATTTTCGGTTCTAGTAGTCTGTCTACTTAATGGGTGAAGTGTTGATCATGTCAGCATCTCCCTCACACACCGTAGCAAGATGTTCCCACTACCCAACAATTGAATCCTGAGAGACAACTAGGGCATGAAAACCTCTAATTAAAGCTAGAGGTTTATGACTAGGACCCAAGATACAGACAGTTACACAGGTAAGGATTGGATGATCCTGGATACTCTTGAGTATTGTTTGCTGTCTCTTTCTGGTGTATCTCCAACTCCTCATCTTCTCTCAAGGAGTCTGTCCTACTTAGATTCTAGTTGGTACTAACTGCAACTTCCTTTTCTAAGTTGCTACCTTGAGTACCTAATTGAATTAGTTCTACTTTATACCCATTTGGGTCTTCAATGAAAGCAATGACTGTGGAACTATGTTTCATTTGCCCTGGTTCCCGAGTAACTTTGCCTCCTTTAGCTTTTACTTGTTCGCAAGTTGTGTAAATATCATCAGTCCCAATAGCAATATGACCAGAAGCGTCGCCCAAATTGTATTGATTTACACCCCAATTATAAGTAAGTTCCAGTACTGTATGGTCTGACTCATCACCATATCCAACAAAAGCCAGAGTGAATTCACCACCTGGATAATCTTTTTGGCGTAATAGTTTCATGCCTAGAACATCGCAGTAGAAATTTAGGGATTCTTCTAGGTTACGTACTCTTAGCATTGTATGTAGTAGTCGCATGGTCTATTCCTGATTTCTTGACTATACCTTTTATATTGTGAAGCAATTTGGTGAATCTTGGGAATAGATGTTGGCTGACTTAATTCTCCTGATTAACTTCTTGAGTCTAATTTTCTGGCTTTTGTAACTTCTACGAATGAATAATTTCTCAACTTTAATATTTTAGATTGAATCAGATTATAGCGATCACTAGGTTTAGAAACTGTTTGTAAAGTAAATATTAAGATAGCTAGAGTGTTTAATTATGATGGGTTACGGCGGACAACTAAAATTCTTTATTTAAACCCCGCCCTGAAGGGCGAGGTCTTATATGAGGAGATCTCGACCCCAGGGCCTACCCTACGCCAGAATTTAATCTCAGTCTTACAAACAGTCTCTTAAATCGGTTCAAATACTCAGTTAATTAATTATACTACTTTTAAAAAATTGCTATCTCACTAAGTTCTCTAATCAGTAAGATAGCAAGTAATCTTTTCGATAACAACTAAATTTTCCCAACTTAGCAATCACAGCTTTTCTAATCTAGACTTTTCTTTAGCTAAAGCGTGATCGATTTTTTTCACTCCTTCTAGTGATATTAATGGCTTAAATTGTTTAACTAAATTTTCCCAACTTAGTAATGTCTGAATCGAATTAGAGTCCTCGATTTTTTTTACATAAAACTGTGCCCAGAATTTAGGGACATACTTTTTTTTTCTAGTTTTTATTCGCTTTCGCCACTTAGCAAAATCAGCTTTTTTTGGTGGTTCAACTCCTAAAATTGGAGGCAGATCCGCATAACTTACAAATCTACTTTTACCTTTTCCTACAACATGAATTACATATTGCCAACAGTTTACTTTGTAGATATTGTCTGAATTAATTCCCAAATGAAATGCCAATGCGTCTCTCGTTACAAATCTACCCAATGGATGAGCAGAAGTAGACTTGTTTTTCATAGGGTTTTTCATAAAATCTACCTTACATTTATATATATTCTTTAGGCTTTCTTGTTTATTTATATGCTTATAGTTATATCTTAAATAAGACTTGGCTATTTTGTCAACATACAAAAGTAACCTAATTTTTGCCAGAAATAAATAATAAGTCCAGATTATGGGATAGATTATAGAGGGTCAAACCTTCACGAGGAGCTAACACCCCTGAGAGTCATTGACTGTTGAGTGAGCACTAATATCATCTGCGCTTAATTAATGATAATCTTAGTTTGTAGTTGCGATGCAAGCGTCCTAGTACCAGGACACAGAGAGAAGCCCCGTCAAGGAAAGGACAGGGCTGACAAAGTGCGGACACAGGTGACACACACAACCTCTCTGCAAGGGTAAGTATTCAACCAGACATGATACAATGTGGACAAAAACGCTAAATTTCTCGTGACTAGGTGATAATTCAATATTTGCTCCAGTTTGTCGGCGATGGTGGCCGACCCCAGTCGGAGCTTTCATGTAGCTAAAGCTACATGAACGAGAATTGCTTCTCTCCCCTCCCCTAAGAACGGAACGTGACAGTTTCCTATCATTCCGCTCAAGCCTCAGGAACAGCCTTTCAACTTTGGTTCTTCGGACCAAGTTTTTGGGCGCGAAAAATTTTCTTTCTTAGATTCTTGACAATCTTCCTGGCTTTATTCCAATTAATCTGGCTCCATTCCAATTGTCCTTTGACGACCTTTGTCATTTTGACATCTAACTTTTGTCGACCTTAAGTTTCTTTTGTCTGAACGTCTTTCCCATGAGACTCAGGAGAAGTCTGCTTTCCTTTTTAGGAAATACATGTTTTAGCTAAAGCTACAGGCTCTACATGGGGGGACAAATTTTGTAGGCTCAGGCTTCTCGAAGAGTATCCCTATCTGTTCCATTACAGAACAGCGTTGAGCCACCTCGTGGCTCAACAGGGAGGCTCCCTGCTCAAACGCTTTTTCTCCCATCCTTTCGCCGACAGAGAGTTCCGTCTTTGTTGCCGACTCACTACTTGAGCCACCCCCCCGTAGAAAAGGTTTCGACCTCCCTTAAGACTCTTTTGGGTTTACCCTGTTGTATCGTCTGAAGTTCTGAGATGGTTGAGCCTGTCGGCTCCATGAAAAGGGTGGTTGTCTATACTGGCGGAAGGGATTCGTTCTCACATATAGATGAATCTAGAACATCTATATCGACCTTCTTACCTTTTGGTTACAGCCTATCAGGGATAATTTGCCTGTTCTGTCGGCGATGGTTGCCTCCCCCAGTCGGAGCTTTCATGTAGGGAAGCTAAAACGAGAATCACTTCTTTCCCCTCCCCTTTGAACTGTACGTGACAGTTTCCCATCATTCCGCTCAAGCCTCACTAAAAGCCCCTTAACTTTAGTTTGACCAAGTTCTTGCTGCAAAGATTCTTTGACGTAGATTCTTAACAATTGAATGGATTGTTCCATTCAATTGTCCTTCAACGACCTTTGTCATTTTTGACATCTAACTTTTGTTTTCCGTTAATTATCATTTGTCTGAGCGTCTTTCCCATGAGACTCAGGAGAAGTCGGCTTTTCCTTTTTAGGAAATACATGTTTTAGCTAAAGCTACAGGCTCTACATGGGGGGACAAATTTAGAATCCCTATCTGTTCCATTGCCGAAAACGCTTCTTCTCCCATCCTTTCGCCGACAGAGAGTTTCATCTTCGTTGCCGACTCACTACTTGAGCCACCCCCCCGTAGAAAAGGTTTTTCCTTAAGACTCTTTCGGGTTTACCCTGTTATATCGTCTGAAGTTTTCGAAATGGTTGAGCAGGTCGCGCTTAGATATAGCAGTCGCCAGAGCAGTTAGGACATAGAATAGAAGTAGTATTTTATAGATAGGGATTCGCGTTTCATGTGCGTAGCAAAGCGCTCTGGGAAGGAATCGCCTTATCATGGCTAAACCCTATAGTTACGCTCTAGAAAATTTTGATTGCTGACGAGATGCCATTGAGTATGTCTGGTGATTAGCGTCCTAACCGTATTGGCGGTTGCTATAAAAGCTTTCTTACGAGAGCAAGGCAAAAAGCATCCATAGTTATAGAGGATTTGGAAAAAGTACATGCATCATAACCGTATTTGGTATAATATCATGTTGGGATAATTAGTGATAAAAAACTTTCTACCCTCAAATCTTTCTTTCTCTTCTGCCTTCTGCCTTTTGCCTTCCTTCCACCAAAGTATAGGTATTCTAGCGGACATGATATCAGTCAATTCTTTCTTGAGCAAACAACAAAGGGTGCGCTAAAGCACACCCTATTGAATATAATTTAGGTCAGCAAAACTTACATCATACCAGGCATACCCATGCCGCCCATGCCACCCATGCCACCCATGCCGCCCATGCCGCCCATGCCGCCATCCATATCAGGCGCAGCGGCTTTTTTCTCAGGCTTCTCAACAACAACAGCTTCAGTAGTTAATACCATGCCAGCGATCGAGCCCGCATTTTGCAAAGCCGAACGTACAACCATCGCCGGATCAAGAATACCAGCAGCAATCATATCTTCGTAATCACCAGTTATAGCATTGTAACCAACACTGAAATCAGTGGAACGCACTTTCTCCACAACTACCGAACCTTCATCACCAGAATTATCAGCAATTTGACGCAAAGGCGCTTCTAAAGCACGCCTGACAATATCAGCACCAATCTGCTCTTCTTCACTTAAGCTACCCTTCAACTCATCAACCTTATCTGACAAGTGAATCAAAGTAGTACCGCCACCAGGCACAATACCTTCCTCCACAGCAGCCTTAGTCGCATTTAAAGCATCTTCAATGCGTAGCTTGCGGTCTTTGAGTTCAGTTTCTGTAGCAGCACCAACTTTAATCACTGCTACCCCACCAGCCAACTTAGCGATGCGCTCTTGTAATTTTTCCTTGTCATACTCAGAATCACTCTCTTCAAGCTGTCTGCGAATTTGACCAATACGCTTGTTCACTTCTTCTGCTGTATCTCCAGCAGCAACAATAGTAGTCGTGTCTTTGTTAATAGAAATTTTGCGACCAACTCCCATCATTTCTATATCTGCCATCTCTAAATTCAGACCAACTTCTTCAGAAATCAGTTGACCACCAGTCAGAATAGCAATATCTTGAAGCATGGCTTTACGGCGATCGCCAAAACCAGGAGCCTTCACAGCCGCAACATTAAGTACACCCCGTGCCTTATTCACCACCAAAGTAGCTAAAGCTTCCCCTTCAATATCCTCAGCAATTATCAACAAGGATTGGCCAGCACGAGCCACCTTTTCCAGTACACCTACTAAATCCTGAATAGAAGAGATTTTTTTGTCAGTAATCAGGATGCGAGCATTTTCAAATTCCACGACCAAACGCTCTTGGTCAGTAATAAAATAGGGAGAAAGATAACCACGGTCAATTTGCATCCCTTCAACAACTTCTAAATCTGTAGAGAGAGACTTAGATTCTTCCACAGTGATAACGCCATCTTTAGTGACTTTATCCATCGCTTCCGCAATCATTTGCCCTACTTCTGCATCACCACCTGCGGAGACTGTCGCAACTTGAGCGATCGCTTCTCCTTCTACTGGTTTAGCAACTGCTTCAATTTCTTTGACCAAGTGATTAATAGTTTTTTCGATCCCTTTACGTACTGCCACTGGATTAGCACCAGCAGCCACATTTCTGAGACCTTCTCTAATCATGGATTGAGCTAAAACTGTAGCAGTAGTTGTGCCATCTCCAGCAATATCTTTAGTTTTAGATGCCACCTCCTGGATGAGTCTTGCTCCAGTATTTTCTAGGGGATCTTCCAGTTCGATATCCTTCGCTACAGTAATCCCATCATTAACAATATGGGGTGCGCCAAACTTTTTCTCTAATAATACATTTCTACCTTTCGGGCCAATAGTAATTCGGACTGCATCAGCTAAAGCATTGATTCCTCGTTCTAGAGCCCGTCTGGATTTATCATCAAATTCTACAATTTTGGCCATTATTTTTTCTCCTACTTGCTTCCAAATAAAAATTTAGCACTCGCTAGTGTAGAGTGCTAGTTCGTGGAAACCGTACAAAGGGAGATGGGGAAAACCAGGACAGGAACACTCCTCTTCAAAAGGCCAGCTTTTGGATATAAAGAAAGCTATTTTCGGAGCAATCCGCCTCGATAGTTCAAGGAAGTAGTAGTCGTTTCTGTTGGGTAGTAAGAGGAGTTTCTAGCTTTGTGGGAGTGAGAAGTTCACATCAGCAAAACTTCCCATGAAGTTGACACTCCCCACTAGTCAAGCGACGGGGATTGCTGGTTCTACGACTCGCCATCATCTGGCAGGATTTCTCCAACTTGGGAGGCTAGGGCAAATCTCCTACAGTTGAAGGTGTTGGGTGATGCTCAAGTCTCCTCTGGAACTACATCACAGGGATGGGCTAACTACTTCTGAACCGTAGTCAGTAAGGAAATCTTCACTCATATAGATAACCTTCTCTGGAAAAAATTATGGCTATGGGCAAGTGGAAGGCATCCAAACAAGTCTGCCACCAGGGTAAAGAAAAAGTACTTCCTACAAATTGGATTTCGTAACTGGAGTCTTAATGCCAATATCGGGTAAGGTTGAGCCTGGAGCCGACATGAATGAGGATTACTCCTCTCCCCTCCCCTTTGAACCGTACGTGACAGTTTCCCATCATACGGCTCAAGCCTTACGAACAGCCAAACAATTCTTGGTTTTTGAGTGTACCTGCTTGTGACACGCTCTGTGTAAATGCATTAGGTTTTCTGTGTCGTCAGAACCACCTTTTGCCACAGGTACTATGTGATGGGTTTCTATTTCTTCTTCATTGAGTAAGCTGTCTCCACAAACAGGACATTTCCAATTTTGATGTTTGGCAATTCGTTCATACTTAGAACCTTTTGCCCAATATAGTTTTCCTTGTTTGGTTTGACGTTTTAGCCAGTATTCTTTGAGTAAGGGGTCGTCATCCCTAGCTAGTCCTTTAACTTTCACATGCCTAATAATGGGTGTTTTACTGATTTCGTAAAGTATGAAGGATTTCTCTTCTCCTTTTCTACCAGTTCCCTGACACATGTTGAGCCTGTCGCGCGACCTGTTTCATGGAGCCGACAGGCTCTACCCATTTTTTTCCTTGATTGGGATGCCGTCTTATTGCCCAACTGTAGAGGTATTGCCATATCCTGTGATTGATATA
>JAJEAQ010000543.1 GCA_022822685.1 Trichodesmium sp. jk18x7bins.61 | reverse complement strand
CACAAATTGTCTAGGACAACTTGGACAGTGGTCTTTCTGTTTTTTCTGATCAATTGTCCCATTTTTGACGCTCTGGGTACTACCACAACTAGGGCATATTAGTTCATCACTTGACATAGGAGCAGATGTTTTTTAGAATCGACATCAATAGATCATAGCGGACTTTTAGGCGAGCCCAATTGGGGTTGAGTTTCTCATAACTCATGAGTGGGTTAATGGCAGGGAACACTTACAAAGTAGACTTTAACATTTCCAGTAGTTAGAAGCCAAATTAGGCCAATTCATCTCAGAAATTAATGATTTACATTAACTTATCACTACATCTATAGGACTACCAAATATTCAACTGAAGCATAAGTTTCGGTAGATAAAGCAATCAAATCACCCAATTATTTAACTAACCTTCTATGCCAAAAGTTCTTGTATCAGATTCAATAGACCAAAGTGGAATAGATATTCTGTCCCAAGTAGCTCAGGTAGATGTCAAAACAGGTCTACCTGTAGAAGAAATGGTTAAGATTATACCAGAATATGATGCTCTAATGATTCGCTCTGGTACTAAAGTCACTAAAGACATCATTGAAGCTGGGACTCAGCTAAAAATTATTGGTCGTGCTGGAGTAGGTGTAGATAATGTGGATGTACCAGCAGCAACCCGTAAAGGGATTGTGGTAGTTAACTCTCCGGAAGGAAATACGATCGCTGCAGCAGAACACGCCCTGGCCATGATGTTATCTATGTCACGTCATATTCCAGAGGCGAACCAATCTATAAAAAGTGGTAAATGGGACCGCAAAAAGTTGATCGGGGTAGAAATCTATAAGAAAACTCTTGGTATTGTTGGTTTGGGAAAAATTGGTTCCCATGTAGCTAAGGTGGCGAAAGCTATGGGTATGAGAATTATGGCCTACGACCCATTTATTTCTGCTGAAAGGGCTGAACAATTAGGCTGTAGTTTGGTGGATATGGATTTACTACTCCAAGAATCAGATTATATTACTCTCCACATACCCAAAACTAATGAAACTTATCATTCAATCAATGGGGAGGTTTTGGCCAAAATGAAGCATACTGCCCGTATTATTAATTGTGCTAGAGGTGGGATTATTGATGAAGCAGCTTTAGCTGTAGCTTTAAAAGAGGGTAAAATTGGTGGAGCAGCTTTAGATGTGTATGAAAATGAACCCCTAGAAGCTGATTCTCCGTTACTAGAACTGGGGCAAAAGATTGTGATGACTCCTCACTTAGGAGCTTCTACGGCTGAAGCTCAGGTGAATGTAGCAATAGATGTTGCTGAACAAATTAGAGATGTTTTGTTGGGCTGGCCTGCGAGGTCAGCAGTTAATATTCCTGGTATTTATCCAGAGACATTGGAAAAACTTAAGCCTTATTTATTATTGGCTGAAACTCTTGGTAATTTAGTGAGTCAGTTGGCAGGTGGACGAATAGAATTCCTGAATGTTCGTCTTCAAGGAGACTTGGCCAGTGGAGATGGTCAACCTGTGGTAGTAGCAGCTTTGAAAGGTTTACTTTCCCAAGCCTTGCAAGAGCGAGTCAATTATGTAAATGCTTCAATTGAAGCTAAGGAAAGAGGTATTCGGATAGTGGAAACTAGAGATGCTTCAGTGCGAGATTATACTGGTTCATTGCATTTGGAAGCCAAGGGATCTCTAGGCGAGCATAATGTCAGAGGTGCTTTGCTGGGAGAAGATGAGATTAGAATTACTAATATTGATGGATTTCCGATTAATGTCCCCCCAACTCGCTATATGTTATTAACTCTGCACCGAGATTGGCCTGGAATTATTGGTAAAATTGCTTCACTTCTGGGTAGTTTTAATGTCAATATTGCCAGTATGCAGGTAGGTCGTAAAATTGTGCGTGGTGATGCAGTGATGGTATTAAGTATTGATGACCCATTGCCAGAAGGAATATTAACAGAAATTCTCAAAGAACCAGGCATTAGGGATGCTTATACAGTTAGCCTTTAAGCTATTCCTGAACCTCAAACTTCTTTATGGGGGAGGATTTGTAAAATTCATGATGTAGCCTTTCTACCACAGCTAGTCGAGTGGCAAAATATCTGGCGTTGCATAATATAGGTATGAATTGAAGAGGAATGGCTATGCAATGTCCTGAATGTGGGTCTACTCACATCCGCAAGAATGGCTTGAAGACAGGCAAGCAGAATCATATTTGTGTCCAATGTGGTCGTCAGTTCATTGACCAGTATGAGCTACATAAAGGCTACACGGATCAAATTAAACGAGAATGTCTGAAAATGTATGTTAACGGCTTGGGTTTTCGAGCTATTGAAAGAGTCAAAGGTGTGCATCACACCACGGCGCTCAATTGGGTGAAACAGGTAGGTACAAATCTCCCTGATGCTAACGCTTCGGAGGAGTTCCCAGAGGTTGGTGAACTGGACGAGTTACAAACTTTTGTCGGCTCAAAAAAAAACAAAATCTGGAGCTCGACTGCGGTTAACCACTTCCAACTAGGTATCCTAGCCTGGGTCGTAGGAGACTACAGTGCGGCTACCTTTGAGTACCTATGGGCGATCGCTAGTCTTTGGCATTGCTTCTTTTATGTTACCGATGGGTTCAATGTTTATCCCAAATACATTCCTGATGGAGACCAGATAGTAAGTAAAACCTACATGACACGAGTCGAGGGAGAAAATACACGACTGAGACTTGGAATAGCTCGTTTACACCGTAAGACTTTGTGCTATTCCAAGTCTTTGGAAATGCTGAAACATTCGATTCGGCTCTTAATTTACTACCTCAAGTTCTGGGATGTGCCTGTCCCCGCATAGATTCATACCTTCATTCAGCAACGCCAAATATCTCATGCTTGCCCTCGATCATACATAGCATTCATATGAGAATAAATTTTTATGGCATACAACTGGTGGGAAATTAGAGTATTGTGTCATCCAAGCCTGGAGGAAGTAATTTTCTGGCGTTTGGATACTTTTGGTTGCCGAGGCACAGCGAGTCAGGTTAAAGATAGTGAGTGTTTGGTATGGGCTTATTTACCAGAAGAACAAGCTCAAATGTTGGATTTGTCAGCCCTAGCTTTAGGTATGCGTCAAGATGCCCTGTGTATGATTTTACCCACTCCATTCATAGATTGGGATTTAATTGAGGAGGAAGACTGGGCAAGTAGTTGGAAGCAATATTGGCAACCTCAAGAAATTGGCGATCGCTTTCTGATCTACCCTGCTTGGTTAAATTTACCAGACAATTCAGATAAAATTATTCTGCGTTTAGATCCTGGAGCAGCTTTTGGTACCGGGACTCATCCCACTACAGAATTATGTTTGGAGTCATTAGAAATGCGCTTGGGATTGGAGCCGAATCCTGAAGCGATAATTGCTGATATTGGTTGTGGTAGTGGTATTTTGTCGATTGGATCTGGATTATTGGGAGTACGTCAAATCTATGCAGTTGATACTGATCCACTGGCAGTGAGAGCAACTCTGGGTAATCGGAAATTAAACAATATAACGGCTGAAAAATTAATTGTCGAACAGGGAGATATTGAGCATTTAATTAAATTATTACCTAATCCTATAGATGGCATAGTTTGTAATATTTTAGCGGAAGTAATTATTGATATAATTCCTCAGATGGAAGCGATAGCTAAACCTACAACTTGGGGAATTTTGAGTGGAATTTTATTGGAACAAGCTAAATCAATTGCTGATACTTTAGAACAAAATGGTTGGATTGTAGCTACTCTTTGGAAACGAGAGGATTGGTGTTGTTTTAATATTAGAAGGTCTTGACATACTCACTCCGTTGCGCTTAAGCGAGCTGGTGCGGGATTCTTCTTTGAGCCTGTCAGCCGAAACATGTGGCGAGGTGGCTCAACCGACAATAAGACCTCGCCGGGCGGGGTTTTGATTGATTGCGGTTTTGACTCCTGGTGATATTTAAACCCTGTGTAGATAGCAATCCTATTTCTGGAATTAGGAGTGTACAGTTATAGTCACGCGAGAGTTCTTGACCGCATTTTTCATGCATAATGCCAAGGTCGAGACAAACTCTTAGAGTTCACGGGGTGACAAGCGCCTCAAACCCATTGTGGGATCAGAGTTGAGAGTATTATATGTGTGTCAAAAATCCTGTGATGAGATAGAAAATGCCTGAAAGTCATACCAATTACTAAAAACTTTGATGTACGAGTATTTTTTATTTCCCAATACTATATATAGTCGCCAATCCCCGATCTTTGGTGATTTGGTGATTTGACCGCTTATTTTTTGCCCCTAGCAAGCATAGCATTCTTTTTGATAATTGGTATCACTCTAGGCAAGGAAAAGACGTCAAAGGCCTAAAAATGGCTGAAACCCTTATTAGCCCTGGATTTATACTTTTTCGACCTAAATACCCGTCCCCGTCTAAATTTGAGGCTATTTTATCACCCTGTTTTGTGTAAGTCCCACTAAGATAACAGAACAAAGGTTACAGCTTATTTGCAGATAATGTACGCCAACTAGGAGCTTATTTGCAGGTTGTTACAACTAGGGCAATGTGTCGCTATAAAGTGGGCGTTGCTGAATGGTAATGATTTTTAGATTAACTATCAACGAAAAAAAATATATTTTCCGATTTTCCCCTCAGCTACTGACCATTATATTTCAGCAACGCCCTTTGTTTTAATACCAATTTAAAAAAAGAATGTTACAAATAGTTGAGTGCGATTTGCTGACGCAACGCGACCCGATCACTTGCTAAATATTGGCCATTGCTCAAGCGTCAACAATAAATTTCCAGCCAGTTATTCGAGCTATTACTTTTTGAGTTAATTGGTTTAAACTTTTGGTTAGAGCATTTTGTAATTCCTCTATACTGTCAAAATTAATCCATTTAAAATCTTCCTTAATCTATTGCCACAACCTTTCTATTGGATTAACTTGCAGACTATCAGCAGGTTGAAATAGTAAAATTATCTTCTCAGGAATATTTAAAGTTAAAGCTTTATGTAAACCACCGTTATCTAGCTGAATTACGTGAACTTCATCGGGAAACTTTTCCGCAAATAATTCTAAAAAATTCTCGAAACAAATACTGTTAAGATGAGTAAATTCAAAAAAAACTCTCTCCAGTTGATGGTTATATGGGGAGCGTAGAACCATCTATACAAAAACTGCCATTGCTCTTTTCCAATAGGTTTTACGCCTTTCTCGGTAATCTTTCGCCTTGAAATTGTTTTCAGGCAAAAACGACTTTCATCCTGACACCAATCGGGAATTGTTTGACCATCTTTCAAAAAATCAAGATTTTGATCGAAAAGAGATTGAATTAATTCTTGGAGTTTTTTTTAAAGTTATTTACTGCATCTTTTTCTTGTTTAAAATTAACTGGAAGTGGCACCTTAAGTTGAGCTTTTAAGTGATAACGAGCTATTTTATATATTGTTCCATAACTTGCTTTAATATCATCAACACTATTGAGCCATTGATGAATTTCGTGCAGGACTATCAAAACCTTCTGGTTCCTTTAATTCTTGCCTTAATTTATCTTGAACTGTTTCCGGGATTGATGATTTTCTACCAGGGCTGTTACCAATTGTGAGTAAGGCTTCAAGTCCTCCTTGACGATCTTGACTCAACCATCGTGAAATTGTTACCCGATGGCGACCTGTCAAACAAGCCAGATGTCCTACTATTTCAGCCTGATGAGTAACAAGTAGGTATAAAATTTGTACCATTTCTCTTTGTTTACCTGTTTTTTGGTCCACTAACAACTTTTTTAGGACCTCTTCTGATTCCAGAATATTAATTTTTAGTATTCCAGACATAGATTTTGAAAATTATGCGCTCGGGTCGCGTTGCATCAGCAAATCACACTCAACTATTTGTAACATTCTTTTTTCAAATTGGTATAACTTCGTCAAAAAATAACTGTTTTTGAAGATGCACACTTTGGACAGGTAGGCATAGATGGGGAATATCAACAGTGAATTTTACTCCTCCATCATTACATATTGATCACTACCGCAACCTTTATGCAACAAAGCCGTTCTGTATAGTAATGCTAGATCAAGGCTAAAACGCTCACTGTACTTTTACCAAAACAATTACAATGAACCACTACCCCCATTTTTAGATGAAATACTTGTATCAATGCTTTTATGCCTCGTAGGAGGCGATCTCCTCCTATACCTATTATGGATATAGGCATGGCTTTCCAGTTCTCAATTACTTTTTGTAATATGATCTAGTTTGTTCATCAGACTCAGGATAGTCAAAAGTGCCTAATCGTTCCCTTTGGATTACAGGTTCAACTCTTAGCGGTAAGACAAGTCGGTTAATCAAACAGTTTTGCCAATGGGGCAAAAATCTCCAGTCTCCCCTAAAGAAAATTATTGATACTGTTGGGCCAACAAATCCCAAAACTGTTTCACTACAAAATATGAAATGCCCTAACAGTGAGGAGCAATATGGCCATATTGAAATAAGGGACTTCCAGTATAATTTACCCCAAATGCTAATCCTAGCAGCTAATGCAGATAACCGAATTGATTTGATAGACAAAATTTCGGAGGCCACATCAGAAGAGTACCCCTATTACTCAACGACTCCATTAGGCTTTTTTGAGGATGAGGTTATCCTCTTCTGGCCATTGCTGATTCAAGCCTTGGACTTGAGGGCACAGTTTCCTGTGCGATTACGTCCTGAAACAGAACAGGAACTTGCTAGCAGAGTCTGGAATCTCCAGCAGCATGAATTACTGCAACAGCCAGGAGTAAGTATAGAACGGATGATACGCCGAATTCTTGACTTATTTCAGTTGGCTGCTTTCAGTTGCACGCCGACAGAAGAAATCACAATGATTTTACAACAGGGATTTGAGCAAGTAGATTCAGGGGGCTTATATGCCAATATAGTAGAATTACTGCAACATTGGCGACATTGGTGTTTGCAAAGAGGTTTGCTTACTTATGGAATTATTACGGAGTTATACTGGCGATATCTCCTGCCCAACTCTCACTATCAGCAACACCTAATTAATCGTTACCCTTATGTATTGGCAGATGATGTAGATGAATATCCAGCCATAACCTGTCACTTGTTCAATTTTCTGTTAGACCATGGATCTATGAGTGTTTTTACTTATAATCCTAATGGTGGTATTAGATTGGGTTTGGGAGCTGACCCTGAATATATAGCACAACTACAAAAACGCTGTCAAATAGAAGTATTAGATGAGCCAGACAACTTAGCAAAAGAGATAGGTGAACCTATTTTAGAGTTAGTTCTCGATAATTACAACCAGAATTCTGGTTTTTACCAACTTCCGGTTTTTATACAATCAATTCACACTAGATCGCGGGCAGCTTTATTACGAGAGACAGCAGAAGCTATCGCTAAAGATATAAATTTGGATCTAGTCAAACCTCAAGAAGTAGCAGTAATTGCTCCTGGTTTAGATGCGATCGCTCGTTATAGTTTGATTTCAATTCTCAACCACGCCGGAATTGCAGTAGAATCACTCAAAGACCAACGTCCTCTCATTAGCTATCCGACAATCCGAGCATTGTTAAGTATTTTAACTTTAGTTTATCCAGGATTGGGTCGCCTAGTAAACCGTGTTCAAGTGGCAGAAATGCTGGTGCTATTAAGTCACAGAGCAATTGTCAAAGCTGAAAAACAAATAGATGATCAAGAAAATTTACAAAAGATTAATGATATTGATCCAGTGCGAGCAGGTTTATTAGCTGACCACTGCTTCTATCCAGATATTAAGCATCCACGCTTACTACCAATACAAGCTTTTTCCCGCTGGGATAGAGTGGGATATCGAGCAACTCATGTTTATAATCAGATTCTAGAGTGGATAGAAGATCAGCGATCGCAACAACAACAACGTCAACTACCTAACCCGATCTTTTTGCTAGACAGGGCAATTCAGAAATTCTTTATCTCTAGCTATCTCCCTTACGACCAATTAGCAGCACTACGAGAGTTAATGGAAACAGCTACCCATTATTGGGAAGTTGAGGGCAGACTGTTACAAAATCCTCAAGCTCTGGTAAAAAAAGCTATTACCAATGATACAGAAGTGGAAGACTTATCCTCTAGTACAGTGGGACAATTTATCCAGTTCTTGCGTAGAGGTATTGTGAGTGCAAATCCATTCCCAGTTCGGTCAATAGGCCATTCACCACCAGCAATTACTTTAGCAACAATTTTTCAATACCGGGCCAGTCGCAAATGTCATCGATGGCAGTTTTGGCTAGATGTAGCATCTCCTCTATGGTTAAGTGGAGGTACTGCTACTCTCTATGGAGCTCCATTATTTTTACAGAATCATTTGGGAAGTTGTTGGACTGTTGAAGATATTCAAAAATCTGATCGGGAGCGATTGCGACGAATTTTGCTAGATTTGTTAAGTCGTGTGGGTGATGACAACTCTAATTCAGCTAGTGGCTCAAAGGAACATCGGATTTACCTTTGTCATAGCAATTTAGCTGTCAATGGGCAGGAACAAACAGGGCCTCTTTTACCTTTGGTCTACAGTTCTGTGTCTAATACTGCTTAGTTGGACAATTTAGAATAATTCTACACTGTAATTTTTGGTCAAGTTTTGGGAATGATAGGAAACTAGCACTTGACTATTATAGAAAAAAACTCAAAAACTATTTGTCAATAGATATCACAAACTAATTTCAAGATAATTTTTAGAGAGGGAAAAGTAATGGGAACAGCAGCAGGAGTTATAAATGAGGAATTAGTTGTACGTAATGGGATATTAGGCTTTATTAATGATGATGGAATATTTGTACCATTAGAACTGGTTCCCACACCCACACCCACACCAGATCCGACAGCAACACCCACACCAGAATCAACAGAAGTGATTGAGGTGAGAGACGATAATGGCAACCTAATTGGTCTAATCATAGATGGTGAATTTGTACCACTTCCAACACCATGTCCAGGATAAGGCCCATCTCCTTCGGTAGTACCACCACCACCCCCAATAGCTGTAGATGATGACGTAACAACAAACCAAAGCCAACCTGTTAGTTTTAATGTTCTGGAAAATGACATTTATCCTTCAGGAAATTCAATCTTTGTCAGTAACTTTAGTCTGCCTACCAATGGATCGTTAGTTCAAAATGGTACAGGTACTTTCACTTATACTCCCAGGCAATTCTTTATTGGACCGGATAGCTTTAGTTATTCTGTCAGCAACGGTACAACTACTTCTCTAGCGACAGTTAACATTGAGGTTCTCAGTGAAGGAGCCCCGAGCAGAGTTGAAGGAGTATTCCGAGGCACCCCCAATAGTGAATTTATTATTGGTAGCGCTCAAATAGATGTAATTTTGGAGCCAGAGGGGGATGATACAGTTCTCGGTGAAGACTCTAACGATGAAGTCAGAGGAGATTAAGGCAATGATAGCCTGAACGGCAGTAGAGGCAGTGATACAGTTCTAGGGAATCAAGGAAACGATAATGCCCGTGGTGGTGATGATGGTGTTGTTTTAGGAAATGATGGTAATGATCTTTGACTCGGTGATCGCGGAATTGACAGCCTCAGAGGTGGCGATGGTAGAGATACTTTGTACGGTGGTAAAGAGAATGATAAGGTCTCTGGTGATAATGGAGATGACCTAGTATTTGGTGATCAAGGCGACGATGTTGTCACAGGCGATGAAGGTAATGATACTCTCTTTGGAGGAGGAGACAACGACTTCGCAAGTGGTGGACAAGGACAGGATTTAATCTTCGGTGGAGCAAGTAGCGATCGCTTATTTGGAGAGCAAGGAAATGACACCATCTTTGGAGAAGCAGGTAACGATCAAGCCTTTGGTGGTATTGGTAACGACTCCCTATTTGGCGGTTCAGGTGTAGACTTTCTAGATGGAGGAGAAGAGAACGATACCATTAGACATCTCCGAAAATAGTCAAACGCCCACCATAACTATCTCTTCATGAGCGATGTAGCTAACCCTAGGCAACGCCTTTCAGGGAGCCGACTGGCTCAACGTTTAATCCCTAAAATAGTTGATTTGTACGGTGTAATCAGTATTAAAGATATTTATTAAAACCCCGCCCGCCCCGGCGGGGTCTAAGAGCAAAAATATCATCTTA